>NZ_JMFY01000020.1:0-33398 GCF_000765165.1 Clostridium sp. HMP27
TAATAGTACTCTGTGCAATTTTGAAAGAACATAGTTCTTTCTATATATCTGGTGATTATGGCTTGAAGGTAACACCCGTACCCATTCCGAACACGAAGGTTAAGCTTCAAAGCGCCAATGGTACTGCCGGGGAGGCCCGGTGGGAGAGTAGGTCGTTGCCAGATAAATTTGTTCCGTGGTAGCTCAATGGCAGAGCATTCGGCTGTTAACCGAAGGGTTGGAGGTTCGAGCCCTCTCCACGGAGCCATTTTTATTTTTTGAATAAATAAGTGCATAAAATATTAAAGACTTCCTTAATGGGAAGTCTTTATTTTTTATGATTAAAAAAATAATTTTTAAGTTATGTTTTTTTATAAAAGGTTTGTGGGATATATATATTATAATACGTCTATATTAATAAGAAGATAATTTTTGAAAGGTGGTAAAGATATGAAAAGAGTAGGAACTATCACTTCTGCTCTAGGCTTTATATTTCTTGGAGTATGGCTTCTTGTCAGAAATGTAAATTTAAGTTTAGCAGATCAATTGATTAAGTGGTGGCCAATTTTAATAATATTATTTGGCTTAGAAATAATATTTTTATTTAATAACAAGAAGGAAGGAGAAAGAATAGGATTTAACTTTTCAATGATTCCTTTAATTATAGCATTTATATTTGCTAGTTTGTATGTAAACATATTAAAGCCAATAGGAAAAGAATTTAATATACTTGAAAATGGTCTTAATATTTCAGAAAATATATTTGATTTAGGAAACGGTAAAAATATTAAGGTAGATAAAACCTTAGATAAGTTAGGAAATAAAATAGAATTTATTACAGATAATAGTGACTTGAAAATAAGAAAGTCTACTGATGATAAAATAAAACTTGATATATATGTTCATATAAATAATCGAAGTAATATAAATAACTATGATATAAAAGAACAAAAGGTTTCTGATGGCTATAAGATAAATATAAATGAAAGCTATGTAAAAGGGGTAAGTGGCATTATATATATTCCAGATGGGTATAATATAAAATTCCAAAATGATAACATGAAATTAAATACAGAAGATGAACTTATAAATAGTGAACTTTATATAAGTGGAGATAATGGAATCTTTAATTTTAAAGGTCTTAAGTTATTAAAGATGGATATAGATAATTTTAATATAAATGGTAGTAATATAAAATATTCTATGATTAATGGAAACAATGGTAATGTAAGCATTAATGGAGATAGGGTAGAAGAGAGTATTATAGAAATGGATAATGGTAAAGTAAATATAGAAAATAAGTTTTGCAAAAATATAAAAGTGATACTTGAAAGAGGAACAGTGAATGTAAAAACTATAGACCATAATATTCAGGCAAACTTAAATTTAAACAAGGGAAAGGTAAATCTTAATGGTGGAGGAAGAGTTAATTCAAGTATAGTGACCACATTAGGCGATGGAACAGGAAAGGTGGATATAAAGGTGGATGCAGGGACTATAAATGTATCTACTAGTCAGGAGTGGTAGAGTGAAGGAAGATGAGATTGTTAAAGCTCTTAAAGAAAATAATGAAGAAAGTTTTATAGAGGTTGTTGAACTTTATAAAAATAAGATAGTATCTCTATGTTATAGCTACACTCAAGACTATGGAGAAGCAGAAGATATATCTCAAGAAGTTTTTATAAGCATATATAAAGGAATAAAAAACTTTAGAGAAGAAGCTTCATTATCCACATATATATATAAGATTACTGTATCAAGATGTTTAGATTACAAAAGAAGAAAAAATATAAAAGGATTTTTGACCGGGCTATTTCAAATAAATAAAGAAATAGAAAATACATTTGATAAGGATGATAAAAATGCAGTAAGAGAAGCAGTATCCAATCTTCCAGAAGATTTAAGGATTTGTATAGTGCTTTATTATTTTATAGGGCTTACTCAAAAGGAAGTAAGCAATATTTTAGATATATCTCCTAAAAATGTAGAAGGACGGATATACAGGGCAAAGAAAAGGCTGAAGGCCTATTTAAAAGAAGGAGGATTTGAGTTTGAGTAATGAGGAAAAGAATTTTGAAGAAATAATAAAGAATTCTTTTAATGAAGTAAAAGTTTCAAAGGATTATACAGAAAGACTTTTAAATAAGCTTTATGCAGAGCCTTCATCAAGCATTCATTTAAGAAAAAATATATCATCAGGATTAAGTTTTATATTTGCAGGTATTCTTATGCTTGTAATATACAACACGGATATAATGTCAGAAATTTTAGATATACAGCTTCAACTTAAGTTGAAGACAAATATAATACAATCTAACTATAAAGAAAGTTTTATAAAAGATAATTTTGGGGAGGATATAAAATGAGAAGGAGTAGTTTTCTAACATTTTTGGCAGCTCTAATACCTGGAGTAGGATATATGTATTTAGGACTTATGAAGAAGGGTCTAGAAGCATTAGCTATATATTTACTTATTGAACCAGTATTTGGGATAATAGGGCTAGGGATTGCAGGAATATTGAAAATAATATTTTGGTTTTATACATTTATAGATACTTTTAATTTAGCAAATAGGATTGATCAAGGAGAAATTATTATGGATTCAAGCTTTATAATGGATAAATTTATAAACAATAATGGAACAATGACTAATAATTTTCAAGCAAGTAGTAAGAAGTTATGGAATGTTATAGGTATACTTTTTATAATTATAGGTATAATGGCCATACTTGATAAAACATTAGTAGGACTCGATGTATATTATTATGTTAAATCAGTTATGAATAAGTTCTTAGTGCCTATAATACTAATATTGTTTGGAGTATATATCCTTTTTAAAGGAAATAAGCAAAACTTTAAGCATTAATATAACTTTGATATAGTTTTACCATTTGTAGAAAGTACAACAGTCCCATCTATATCTGTTCTATAGATTTTAACATTAAGGTTTATAAGCTTTTTTAATATATCTTTAGAAGGATGATTGAACATGTTGTGTTTCCCACAGCTTATTATAGCAATTCTAGGAGAAACCTCTTTTAAAAATAGTTCCGATGTTGAAGTATTACTGCCATGGTGGCCAACCTTTAGCACAGTAGATTTCACATCGGTTTTTTGATTTAAAATATCTAACTCACTTTCAAGTTCTGCGTCTCCCATAAATAAAAATGATATACCTCCATAACAGACTTTAAGTACGGCAGAATAATTATTTAAATTATCATAAGTGCTTCTTATAGGAGAAAGCATTTCACAATGTACTTCATTTCCTAAATCAAAATTCACTCCATTTTTAGCTATTTTTATTTTTAAATTTTTAATCCTTAGGTAATTTACCATGTCTTTAAAGGAACTTTCTTCACTTAGAGCTTTAGGAGCGTAGAAATTTTCTATTTTAAAATCTTTTATAATATATTTCATACTTCCTATATGATCATCATGAGGATGAGTAGCTAATACATAATCAAATTTCTTTATATTATTTTTTTTAAGATACTTTATTAAGTTATCACTTGACTCTAAGGTGCCTGAATCTATAAGCATATGATGATTATTAAAGGATAGAAGTATAGAATCACCCTGACCAACATCTATAAAGTGCACTTTTAGTATATTGTTTTTAACATTATTGTAGGTATTTATACTTGTACTGCAAGAAGTTAAGAGCAAAATAATTACTAACAGTATAACTAGATTGTATTTTTTGTAACATTTCATTTATAGAGCTCCTTATCATGGAATCTAAAGTATTTGTATTGCCTCACATTATTAATGATTATAACCAATAGAAGAAATATAATACTTTGTGTTATAATATAAAGTGAAACTTAAATTATATGGAACTACTAAGGTGGGTAGTCATGTGATAATTGCAATATTTACAGAGGAGTGAAATTACATGAAAAATTTATGGCTATATCTTCAATTTGGAGTATACATGGCAAGGTTATTATTCAAAAAGAATAGTTTTAAAAAAATAAAGAAGGAAAAGGGAGAGAAAGCAGCAGAGGAATTAGTATATAACTATGCTGTTAACTGGGCAAAATTCATAATTGATAAAGTAGGTATGAAAGTAAATATAAAAGGAATAGAAAACTTACCGGAAGGTAGTTGTTTATATGTAGGTAATCATCAAAGTCTTTTAGATATTCCATTAATACTTTCAGGGATAAAAAGGCCTATGGGATTCATCGCAAAAAAGGAGATGGAGAAACATACCATCATAAGCGATTGGATGAAGGAAATTCATTGTGTATTTATGGATAGAAGTAATGTAAGAGAGTCAATAAAGTCTATAAATGAAGGAATAGAAAACTTGAAGAACGGATACTCTATGGTTATATTCCCTGAAGGAACTAGAAGCAAGGGACCTTCATTAGGGGAATTTAAAAAAGGCAGTATGAAACTTGGAATAAAGGCAGAAGTTCCAATCGTACCAATAGCTATAGATGGAACTTATAAATGTATGGAAGGCAACCCTAAAAATAAAATAAAAAGTGCAGAGGTAAATTTAATAATAAACAGGCCTATAGATCCAAGCACTTTATCACGTGAAGAACAAAGCAATTTATCAGAAAAAATTAAAGAAATAATTGAAGAAAGCTTAGATAAAAGTAAGCCTATTTAGAAAAAAACATTTCTTGAAGAACTTCTATATCATTTTTAAGATTTTCATTTTTGAATTTATATTCTTTAATTTGTAGTATAAGTTTATTATCAGTTTCCTTTAAGGAATTTAGCTCTGATAATAAACTTTTTTCCATAGTTTGTTTTTCTGCAATTAATGAATTGTAGCTAGCATTTATTAGTTCGCTTTTGTTTTTGAAAATGTTTACCTTATTCCCTATTTTTGTTAAATATTCTCCTGTTAAATATTGAACTTTTTCAAAAGAATTATAAATAACGTCTATAAATATATCTAATCTTTTTTTCATTACAAATACCTCATTTCATGTTCATATATATATTTTATAGGAAAAATTATTATATACCAAGGGGAAAGTTATGAATGGGAACAAATTAATAGAACATTTACGTAAAAAGAAAGAGAAATCAATTTTAAATAGTGAAAAAAATATAGAAAAGTATTTAAAGTCTATAAATGATTTGAAAGCTGATATATTAAAGAAAGAAACTGAGATAAATAAGCTTCAAAAAGAAAATAAAGAATTAGATAAAAAGTATTTTGTAATAAAAGAAGTTGTCTTAAAAAATGGTTTAATATTTTCTATAGTAAATAAAAATTATAATGTAAAAGAGTGGGATAATCTTTATATAAAAACAAGGGAAGAATTTTTAGTTGTAACATTAAAGGATGGTACTGAAATCAAAACTATAGAAAGTTTTAAGAGTAAGTCTTTAAAAAGTTTTTTAGAGGGGCATCCATATAGCATAGTAGTAACTAGAATTGAAAGCAATTTAATTAAAGCAAAATTATATTTTATCAGGTAATAGGCTAATATTAAAGTTATAAACATATCTAATGATTAATTTAATATAAAAAATTATTAAACTCTCTATAGAAACTATTTTATATAGAGAGTTTTTATTTATGCATGTATGTATAAATATTCATAAGTTATCTGAAAAGTTTGAAAAAGATACAAAAGATTAAATCTAGGGCTTGTAAACGTAAAATTAAATGTCCTCACTGGGAATAAAGGAATATAGGGTAAATAAATAAATTATTTTATGAAAAAAATATTTAAAAATTTTTTAAAAAGCTATTGCATAAATATAAATATAAATGTATAATCTTTATCATAAGAGGGCAATACAGATAAGGAGTTGGGGGCAATGAAAACTAAGAAAATTATAAGTCTTTTATGTACTATCATTCTTGCAGGTGGTGTGCTTGCAGCATGCCAAAAAACTCAAAGTACTCAAGGGGCAAAGAGTACTGAAAACTTAAATTCATTAGAAAGAGTTCAAAAGGCTGGAGTACTTACTATGGGACTTAATGACACATATCCACCAATGGAATTTAGAGATGAAAGTCAAAAGTTAGTTGGTTTTGATATTGATTTAGGTCAAGAAATAGGAAAGAAGCTAGGAGTGCAAGTAGAGGTTAAAACAAATGATTGGAAAGGAATAATACTTTCATTAAAATCTAAAAAGTTTGATATGATTCTCTCTTGTATGACTATAACAGATGCGAGAAAGCAGGAAATAAGCTTCTCAGAGCCATATATAGTAGGTGGACAGAGAATAGTAGTTAAAAAGGGAAATACTAGCATAAAAACTGCTGAAGACTTAAAAGGTAAGACAATAGGAGTTCAATTAGGAACTACTGGAGAAATGGCAGCAAATAAAATAGAAGGTATAAAAGATCTTAAAAAATATGATGGAGTAACAGAGGCTTTTAATGACTTGACTGTAGGAAGAATAGATGCTGTAATTGCAGATGGTCAGGTAGGCGGTTTTTACTTAAAGAAAAAGGGAGACGAACTAGTTATACTTGATGCTAAGCTCTCTCAGGAACCTGTAGGAATAGGTTTTAGAAAAGAGGATACTCATCTTAGAGATGCAGTACAAAAGGCATTAGATGAGTTAAAGGCAGATGGAACAATGTCTAAGTTATCAGAAAAATGGTTTGGATTTGATATATATAAAAATTAGCAGACCCCTTTTATAATAATTATATAAGTTATCCCTGTGTTTCCAATGCACAGGGATAGCTACTGTAAAAAACTTTGTTAATAATGACTGTTTATTAAACAATTAATATTAACAAAGTTTTAAATATGTTGTAATATTAGAAATAGTACATAAAATAAAAATAAAAAAGGAGAGAATAAAATGAAAGCTAGAAAGATATTATCATTAGTTTTAAGTATGGTAGTGGCGGGAGCAATATTTGCTGGATGCGGGAAAACTGAAGAAAAGAAAGCAGCAAATGCATTGGAATCTGTAAAGACACAGAAAAAACTTAGAATAGGACTTGAGGACACATATCCACCACTAGAGTTTAGGGATAGTAAAAATGAATTAGTTGGATTTGATATTGATTTATCAAAAGAAATAGCAAAGAAATTGGGCGTTGAAGCAGATTTCATTTTAACTGAATTTGGCGGACTTACAATGGCACTTAATGCAGGAAAATTTGATGTTGGAATTTCAGCTATAAGTATTACAGAAAAAAGAGCAAAGGAAGTTGACTTTTCAGAGCCATATGTTAAAGGTGGTCAGGTGATTGTAGTTAAAAAGGGTACTACAGATATAAAAAGTGTTAATGATTTAAAGGGTAAGGTTGTAGGCACTCAGCTTGGAACAACTGGCGAAGAAGCTGCAAAAAAAGTTGAGGGAATTAAAGAAATAAAAACTTATGATAAAGCAACTCAACCATTCCACGATCTTGAAATAGGAAGACTTAGTGCAGTAGTTGTAGATGAGTTTGTTGGAAGATATTATTTATCAAAAGAAAAAGATAAATTTGAAGTAGCTGTTGTACTAGATCAAGAGCCAATTGGAATTGCATTTAAAAAGGGTGAAAAAGAATTACAAGAGGCAGTTCAAAAGGCTGTAAATGAACTTAAGGCAGATGGAACAATGTCTAAGTTATCAGAGAAGTGGTTTGGAGAAGATATATATAAATAAATAACATTTTATTAGGGGGTCTAAAACATTGGAAATTAATTTATTAAAGGAGATATTTCCTATACTTATTAAGGCTACAGGTATAACTATAGAATTGACGGTTATATCAGTAGTATTGGGTACACTAATAGGTATAATTGTAGCATTATTGAAACTAACTAAAAATCCATTTATAAATGTCATAGCTTCATTTTATACATGGATTATAAGAGGAACTCCAATGCTATTACAATTGTTCTTCTTTTACTATGGATTACCATTTGTAGGAATTGAGCTAGAGCCGATGAGTGCAGCGATAATTGGATTAAGCTTAAACTCAGGTGCATATATGGCAGAAATAATAAGAGGTGGTATAATTTCAGTAGATAAAGGGCAATTTGAAGCATGTAAGGCATTAGGATTTACTTATTCTCAAACCATGATAAGAGTAATTTTACCTCAGACTATAAGAGTATTATTACCACCAGTAGGAAATGAATTTATAACAATGCTTAAGGATACTTCTTTGGTTTCAACTATAGCAATGGTTGAACTTATGAGATCTGCACAACAGATTTATTCTTCAAACTTTAGACCAATGGAGCCATTCTTCATTGCAGCATGTATATATTTAGGATTAACTACTGTATTTACAGGGATATTCTCAGTTTGGGAAAAGAAATTATCAAGATATTAATAGGAGGGCTCTTATATGTACATGATTGAAGCTAAAAATGTAACAAAAAGATTTGGTGATTTAACTGTATTTGAAAATTTAAGTGTAAATGTATCAAAAGGAGAAGTGCTTGTTATAATAGGACCTTCAGGTTCAGGGAAAAGTACCTTCTTAAGATGCTTAAATCACTTGGAAACAATAAATGAAGGTAAAATAATAATTGAAGACGAAGAGCTAAAAGAAAATGATAAGGCTCTTATAAGAAGAATAACTACAAAAATGGGAATGGTTTTTCAAAACTTTAATCTTTTCCCACATATGACAGCTATTCAAAATGTAATGGAAGCACCTATTACAGTAAAAAAGGAAGACAAAAAGGTTATAGAAGAAAGAGCCAAAAAACTTTTAACAAAGGTTGGGCTTGCAGATAAGATGGATTATTATCCATCAAAATTATCCGGTGGACAAAAACAAAGGGTTGCTATAGCAAGAGCACTTGCTATGGAACCAGATATAATGCTATTTGATGAACCTACATCAGCACTTGACCCAGAACTTGTTGGAGAAGTTTTAAATGTTATGAAAGAACTTGCGTCAGAAGGTATGACTATGGTAGTTGTAACGCATGAAATGGGCTTTGCAAAGGATGTAGCGGATAGAGTAATATTTATGGATGGTGGAAAAATCGTAGAAGAGGGAACACCAGAAGAAATGTTTACAAATCCGGCAGAAGATAGAACGCGTGAATTTTTAAAGAAAGTAATATAATTGGGGCAAAGTAACAATTTTATAGTTATTAATTCTGTTAAGTTTCGAATTTTAAATATTAATAAATAAATCGGGGGGCTTTTAAATGAATAAGGAAAAAGTTGTTTTAGCATATTCAGGAGGATTAGATACTTCAATAATAATTCCATGGCTTCAAGAAAATTATGACTTAGAAGTTATAGCAGTATGTATAAACGTAGGTCAAGATGATAATATGGAAGACGTTGAAGCTAAGGCTTTAAGAACAGGAGCAATAAAGGCTTATATTGAAGATGCGAAGGAAGAATTTGTTTCAGACTATGTGTTTAAAGCATTAAAAGCAGGGGCTGTATATGAAGATGATTATTTACTTGGAACTTCATTTGCAAGACCTTTAATGGCAAAAAAATTAGTAGAAATTGCTCATAAAGAAGGTGCTAAATATATATGTCATGGATGTACTGGTAAAGGTAATGACCAGGTTAGATTTGAAGTTGCAATTGCATCCTTCGATCCATCCATAGAAATTATAGCACCTTGGAGAATATGGGATATAGCATCTAGAGAAGATGCTATAGATTATGCTACAGCTCATAATGTAGAAGTACCTGTAACTAAGGCAAAAATATATTCTGTAGATAAAAATATATGGCATACAAGTCATGAAGGTGGAGATTTAGAAGACCCAGCAAATGAACATAAGTCAGAAATGTATGATATGATTACTCCAGCTGAAAAGGCAAAAGATGAACCTACTTATGTTGAAATATCTTTTGAAAAAGGTATACCTGTGAAAGTAAATGGAGAAACTGTATCTCCTGTAGAAATTGTGACTATGTTAAACAAGATTGGTGGAGAAAACGGAGTAGGAGTAGTAGATATTTTAGAAAATAGACTTGTAGGAATGAAATCAAGAGGTATATACGAAACTCCTGCTGGAACTATACTTTACAAGGCACATAAGGAACTTGAAAGACTTACTTTAGATAAAGAAACATATCACTATAAGCAATTAGTTTCTCAAAAGTATGCAGAACTTGTTTATAATGGATTATGGTTTACTACATTAAAAGAATCTTTAGATGCTTTTGTAGATACTACTCAGGAACATGTTACAGGAGATGTAAAATTAAAACTTTACAAGGGTAATGTAACAAATGCTGGAGTAACTTCTCCTTATGCATTATATGATATGAATATATCTTCCTTTGGGGCTAGCGATTTATACAGCCACAAAGATGCAGGTGGATTTATAAGATTATTTGGATTACCATATAGAATAAAAGCACTTAAGAACAGTAACAAGTAATAAGCGTTGATAATAGTCATTAGTCACTAATTGCTAGGGAATGGTAAGAATGCTTTTAGCTACTAGAGACTGAAATGTATTAGTATGTATAAAATTAGGAAGTTTGCATTGCAAGCTTCCTTTATTCTATAAAAATTACTGTAAAAGATGAAGGGAGTAAAAATATGAAGCTTTGGGGCGGAAGATTTGAAACGGAAGAAAGTAAACTTATGGAGGACTTTAATAGCTCACTAAGTTTTGATAAAAGATTATATAAAGAGGATATAACAGGAAGTATAGCACATGTAAAAATGCTTGCTAAGTGTGATATATTGACAGAAGAAGAAAGAGATAAAATTATAGAGGGGCTTAATTCAATACTTGTAGATATTGAAGAAGGTAAGCTTATAATAGAAGGCGACTATGAAGATATACATAGCTTTGTAGAAATGAATTTAACAAAGCGCATAGGAGAATTTGGGAAAAAGCTTCATACAGCAAGAAGTAGAAATGACCAGGTAGCGGTAGATTTAAGACTTTATAGCATAAAAAAGAGTAAGGAAGTAATAAAGTATATAGAATCTCTTCAACAAACTATTTTAAGAGTGGGTCAGGAAAATGAAGTTATAATGCCTGGATATACTCATCTTCAAAGAGCACAAGTAGTAACATTTAAATATCACATAATGACATATTACCAAATGCTTTCAAGGGATAAGAAAAGAATAGAAAATGCAATAGAAATAATGAACGAAAGCCCACTTGGATGCTGTGCATTAGCAGGAACAACTTATAGCACAGATAGAGAATTTACTGCAAAGGAATTAGGATTTAGTAAACCAGTTGATAACTTTATGGATGGAGTAAGTGACAGGGATTTTGTAGTAGAACTTACCGGTGCTTTTTCTATAATAATGATGCATTTAAGTAGATTAAGTGAAGAACTTATACTTTGGAGCAGTAAAGAATTTAACTTTATACAAATTAGTGATGAATTTTCCACAGGAAGTTCTATCATGCCTCAAAAGAAAAATCCTGATGCAGCAGAACTTATAAGAGGTAAAACTGGAAGAGTATACGGAAGCTTAGTTAGAATTTTAACTACAATGAAAGGAATTCCTCTTGCTTATAATAAAGATATGCAAGAAGATAAAGAAGGATTTTTTGATGCATTAGATACTGTACTTGCGTGCGTAAAAGTAATGGATGGAATGCTTGGAAGTTTAAAAGTTAAGAAAGAAAATACCGTAAAGGCTGTTAAAGCTGGGTTCTTAAATGCTACAGAAGCAGCAGATTACTTAGTAGGTAAGGGAATGGCATTTAGAGATGCTCATAAAGTAATAGGTGAAATAGTTCTTTACTGTGAAAAAGAAAATAGGGCTATAGAAGAGCTAACTCTTGATCAACTTAAAGGATTTAGCGAACTCTTTATAGAAGATGTTTATGATTTCATAGATTATGAAAATACATTAAAAAGAGGAACTAAAATGGAAATAATAAAATAGCTGTAATAATGTCGTTTAATAAACTTTCATGCATGATAATATTGAGAAGTTAATTAATCGCTAATCCCGGATTGCTATTGTTAAACTATTAAAGTTAATTAGTGATCGGGATTAGCGATTCTTTTTAAATTCTACCCTTTTGCACCTTTTAAATCTACAGGCTGAACTTCTGTAGTTTCAGGTGATACTCCCATATCTATAGGAGTAATAATCTTTCCGGCCTTACCCATGGTGTCATTTTGGGCTTCCTGCGTAGGAGCTTCGGCGACAGGGGCAGTTTCTGCAGGTTTAGTTTTAGTTTGAGTCTTTGTTTGTGGTGCAGGTTGTGTTTCAACAGCAGGAGACACAGCTGTAGGCTCGCAAACACATTCTTTATTTAACGTAAAAATATAATTATATTTTATGGCATGTTTTATTTCATCAGTAATTATTTCAAATAGCATATCTCTAAAGGTTCCAAGTGGAAGACATTTTTTAATATCTCTATATCTTTCTACGGCACTTAATTCTCCAAATAAAGCAACTCTAATACCATCTATATAGGATGCAGGTCTTTGAAAGGTTTTATCTTCAGAAGCTGTTATATCCTTATTAGTAAAGTATTTGTAAATTGCCCTAAACATTTTATTATGTTTAATTTCATCATTTCGTATACTTGTAATTATCATCTTTTCCTCATCTGTGGGAGCTGTACTTATAAGATAATTGTAAAATAACTCATCATTTTTCTCTCCTTGTACAGATTCCTTTATAATTTCTAAACATCTTTGAAGTGCAGGATTATCTAATGCAGGTTTTTTCTTAGAATCCATATCGTACAAAATGGTTTCCTCCTAAATAAATTAACTACAATATTATTTTATGCATTAGTCAAAAAACTGTACCAACCTATGGAAATAAGGAGGAAAATTTTAAGAGGTTATAAATAGATCACAAGCACTCAAAAGTAATTATATTATTTTTATTTTCAAAGATAAGAATAAATTAATAAGTGAAATAAAAGCTGCAACGATGAAAACATATTTATATCCCATAGCTGTCCATAACAATCCTCCTAGAAAGGGAATGGTCATAGCTATAACGTGATCAAAACTTGTTCCCGCAGATAAGGTAGGGGTTACATCATCAGGATCAACAGCTATCTTCTTTATATAAGTTGACCTGGCCATTTCTACAACACTTAGAGAGTTATCAATTACATAGCAGGCTGCAATAACAACAACTGCAATTCCTGTTGGAGCTACATCAGCAGCAAAGGAATAGCCAAGGCATATTACTATAAGAACTACTGCCTCTAAAGAGAGAACAAAGCGTTCACCTTTTATATCAATTGCATTTCCCACAATTGTTCTAGTAAGAATACTAACCATTGAAATTATTAATCCGAGTATTGCGAAAGTGGGTGGATCAAGGTGGTATACCTGAATAAGCACCCAAGGGGCAAAGGTCAAAAAGATCTGTTTTCTTGCCCCATTTACAAAGCTAAGGATATAGTATAAAGTATATTTTCTTCTAAACACAAATTTCACCTTTTTAACTGCAGGCTTTTTAGAAGTCATAAGTCCTAAAAATATAGCTGCAAAAATATAAAAAAAAGCGGCAATTATAAATGCAATTTTATAAGTAAGTCCAAGATATTTAAAGCCAAACCATACTATTGCATATCCTATAATTGTAGCAAATAAATTATAGGCACTATATCTGCCAAGTCTAGTGCCATAGCTTTCTTTTTCAGAAAGATTCATTCCAATACCTGCAGATAAAGGTAGAAAAATATGAGTTCCTAAACTTAATATCATCATCCATATAAGCATTGTTCCAAAAGTAGGAGAAAGTATACCTAATCCTACCATTCCTAATGATGCAAAGACCATGCCTACTATGGACATCCTTACGTCTCCAAGAAAGGATAGTACTCCTAAAACTACTACAATGAGTGCTCCAGGAAGTTCTCGTGGGAATTCTACTATACCTCTAGCTGAAGCTGATAAATTATATGAATCGCTTAAAAAGTTATTAAATACTGTAGAATTTATGCCACTAGCAATTCCAGTCAATATACCAACAATAAGAAATAATGAAAAATCCCTATCAGTTTTAAAGTTTATAAATATGTTATTAAGTCTATATAGGAGTTTTTTGTTATAGTTTTTAATTTCAACTTTCGAATCCATAAAATAATTCCTCCTCCATTTTTTGGGCATATTATTAAGTATATAATATGTAGAAATACAAATCAATTTCTAAAAGAGTAGTATATAAGGATATATTTACTAAGCTGAAATACTCAATTAGTATTGCATAATAATAAGGTGAATGCTATAATTTAATAAAAGTGAATATATGACGGACGATAGAGGTGCGATATTTAAGAGTATCTGTGTGGATATAAGCAATGGGAAACATAGTGAAAGGAAATATTGCCGAAGCGTATAGCTAAAGCTTTAAGGCTATATAGCTGGTTTTATTCATAATATGAGTAAAACTGTCACAAAGTAATTTGTGGAGAGCTATCATTCAAAGAGCATGCACTTTTAGTATTTAAGTGTATCGATGTCCTTGAGTGAAAAGTTTCAAGGGCTTTTTTGTTATGATGGACTCTCCTCCCAGAGTATTCACCTATTAATTAAATCTGAGGTTTAATTAATAAAAAATGAGGAGGAGAAAGATTATGAAAAAGAAAACTTTAATTTCAACACTTACCCTTTTATTTCTATTCGTATTAACTACTACAGTATTTGCAGCTGAACCAGATCCAGCACAAATTAATGCGGATAAATTTGGAATACTTACAATATTACCACCATTAGTTGCAATTATACTTGCCTTTGTTACTAAAAACGTAGTACTTTCCTTAACACTTGGAGTTCTTTCAGGAACATTCTTAATAAAGCTTTCAGGACATAGTATAGGATATGCAATATTTTATGGATTTCTAGATCTTATAAACAAAGTTAGGGATTCCTTAGCAGATCCGTGGAATGCAGGAATAATTTTACAATGTATGTCTATAGGTGGACTTATAGCAATAGTTTCAAAAATGGGTGGAGCAAAAGCAGTAGCAGAATCTCTTGCCAAAAAAGCAAAGACCCCAGTAAGTGCACAGATTATAACTTGGCTTTTAGGTATATTTGTGTTTTTTGATGACTATGCAAATTCACTTATAGTTGGACCTATAATGAGACCAGTTACAGATAAAATGAAAATTTCAAGAGAAAAACTTTCATTTATAGTAGATGCTACAGCAGCACCAATTGCAGGTATTGCTTTAATATCTACATGGATAGGATATGAAGTAAGTTTAATAAAGGATGGATATTCTCAAATAGGACAAAGTGTAAATGCATATGGAGTATTTTTAGAAACAATTCCATATAGATTTTATAATATATTAATACTAATATTTATAGTAGTAACAGCAGTTACTTTAAGAGAATTTGGACCAATGCTTAAAGCGGAAAGAAGAGCAAGATATGAAGGTAAATTATTATCAGATACAGCAAAACCTATGGTATCTTCAGAAGCTACAGGACTTGAGCCAAGAGAAGGAATTAAATTAAGTATTTGGAATGCCATAATTCCTATAGGCGTACTTTTAATAGGAGCCTTTGGAGGGTTTTATTTAGATGGATACAATACAATAATGGGTGGAGAAGATGAGGCTGTAAAAGCTATAGTAGCTTCAGCACCAGCATCTTTTGCAGCTATAAGAGAAACATTTAGTGCATCTGATGCCAGCATTGTTTTATTCCAAGCAGGAGTGCTTGCAAGTATCGTTGCTATGGCAATGGGGATATCAAAGAAGATATTTACATTAGGCGAAGCTATTGATACTTGGGTAGAAGGAATGAAATCATTAGTTATAACAGGAGTAATACTTTTACTTGCATGGTCTTTAAGTGGAGTTATAAAGGAACTTGGAACAGCTAAATTCCTAGTTGCTATATTATCAGACACATTACCAAAGTTCTTACTTCCAACTATAATATTTATAATGGGATCTATAATATCTTTTGCAACTGGAACTTCTTATGGAACCATGGGAATACTTATGCCACTTACAATACCATTAGCAAATGGTATTGCACCAGGGGACGCTCAATATATCATATTGAGTACCAGTGCAGTTTTAACAGGAGCTATATTTGGAGATCATTGTTCACCAATATCTGATACAACAATATTATCTTCTATGGGTTCAGCTTGTGATCATCTTGATCATGTTAGAACACAAATGTGGTATTCTTTATCAATTGGAGTAATAACAATAGTTTTTGGATATATTCCAGCAGGGTTTGGACTTCCAATAGTTGTAGTACTTCCATTAGGTTTAGTAGCAACTATACTTACGGTTTATATACTTGGAAAGCCGATTGAAAATAAAGAAGTAGAAAAAGCGTTCAAGAAAAGAGCAGTATAAGAAATGTAATAAATTTAAAAGTGCATTTTCAAAATTTGAAAATGCACTTTTGCTTTATCTAGGTTCTCTTTCATTATTTCTTCCAAAGAAAGATATTGCATATAATCCTGCTATGCCAACAAGAGAGTAAATTACTCTACTGAATGTGGTCATACTCCCGAATAATGCTGAAACTAGATTAAAGTCAAAGAAACCTATTAATCCCCAATTTATAGCTCCTATTACTACTAATATAAGTGCAATAACATCTAATCCCCTCATAATTACATCTCCTTTATAAGTAATTTTATCACATCTATATCTTTTCCAAATTCACTAACTTTATACTAAAGATTTTACTATTAATATTTAAAGTATAGCAGCATATAGTTAAGTATAATAACTTTTTAAAATTATTGTTGATATATTTGAAAAAATATACAATAATATATATAATAGTTGATTTAATATGAGAGGGGGTCATCAGATGTCAGGTAATTTAGGATATATATTAAGACTTGTGCTTTTTTCCTTTGTAGTAATTGTAATATATAATGTTTTAAAAATTTATGTACTACAAAAATTTAAGCCAAATAAGTGGTTAATATTTGGCTTAGCCATAGCAGCGTTAACAGGTCCATCTATCATAAGACCTGGTTTCAATACTACTATATGGGGATTAATTCCTTCAGGTATATTTGTAATATTATTTTTATGGTTTTTTGATTTATTTAATGAAGAAAGATATACAAGTAAAGGTCAAAAAAATAATATAAAGATAAAGCCTAAAGCAAAACCTAATAGGATAAAGGATAAGGAAAATAAAGATAACAAGTAGATAAAAATAGAGAAAAATGCAGTAAATAGCATTCTTTCTCTATTTTTTTATTGACAGATAGTTAACTTTTATTAGTTACTAATTTTGAAAATGTCTTGGATTTATAGATACAATTTCAATTGAGTTCATAAGTTCTTTTATTACATCAGTAGTAAATTGAGTTCTCAAATCATTTACCTTCGCATATACCAATCCTGTTTCAGTAGCTACATATAAAGGCTTTAAGTTATTTAAGGCTATAGCCTTTATATCCTCAACACATCGTGGACATGTACATATATCAGAATACTGGTCAAGAACATGAGGCAACAATTCATCAACTACAATCTCTATATAATTTTTAAGCATAATTAAATCCCCCCTTTAATATGCTTGCATCGTATTATTTCATTATTAATAATATTCATAAGTAGTTTTTATAAGTACTAAGAGACGATTTATTTATAAACAAGCCTTACTATAGCCCAAAATATAAGTACAAAAGATAATTTCATTTTTAATATTTCTCGTTGCATATTTAGGATGCCATATATTCAAGTTTACTTAAAACCTGAAACATTATTGAGATTAATAATATTATAAATGATAAACAGGTAATTATCTACGAATAATTTGTAAGAGTATAAAAATCGATAGTTTGAAAGAAGGATTTAGAAGAGACACATAGAATATTATTTAAGTAGCAGGAAAAATCAGAATATATAAACTTTTATCCGTTTAACCAAGGGATTTAGCATATATATTGTTTATTAAGGGAGGAATAAAAATGAGAGATATAAAAATGTACTGCACTAAATGTGGTAAGGAATATCCTATAAAAAATGTTCATCCAAGATGTGAAGAGTGTAATGAACCATTAGAAGTTGAACTTGTTAAAGAAGGAAAGATTAAAGAAGGAAATCCGCTAAGACAAACTATGCTTGAAAGATACAGCGACTTTTTTCCATTTGGCGAAGTAAATAATGATTTATCATTACATGAAGGATTTACTCCATTAATACCTTCTCCTAAGATAGCAAAAAAGGTAGGGGTCAAAGAGGTTTATTTTAAAACTGAAAGTCAAAATCCTACTTGGTCATTTAAAGATAGAGGAACTTTAGCTGGAATACAGCATGCATATAGTTTAGGATATAAAAAGGTAGGGGCAGTTTCTACAGGTAATATGGCGGTATCCGTTGCAGCTTACGGACAAAGAGCAGGGTTTGAAACATTTATACTTGTAGATAAAAATATCCCAGAAGAAAAATTAAACCCTGTGGCTATATATGGAGCTAACTTAATTAAGGTAGATGGAGACTATGGTAATTTATATTATGAAAGCTTAGAAATAGGTAAAAAGTATGGAATATACTTTATAAACTCTGATGTTACATATAGAGTTGAAGGCTCTAAGACTATAGCTTTTGAGATATGCGAACAGCTAAATTTTCAGGTTTCGGACTATGTTATAGTTCCAACTAGTGCTGGTGGAAATATAAGAGGAATACTTAAGGGCTTTGAAGAATTTAAACAATGCGGATTAATTGATAAAATACCTAAGATGATATGTGCACAGGCTTCTGGATGCTCTCCAATATTTAATGCTTTTAAGGATGATAAGGAAAATATCGAGAGAGTAATAGAACATGAAACTATAGCTCATGGCATAGAAAACCCATTCCCACCAAGTGGAAATGAGGTTTTAAGAAAGATAAGAGAAAATGGAGGCATATGTGTTGCTGTAACTGATGAAGAAATAGTTAAAGCGCAAAAGGAAATGGCTGAAGAAGGAATTTTCGGGCAGCCTGAATCTGCAGTTCCACTAGCTTCTATTAAAAAGTTAGTAGCAGAAGGATACTTAAAGGATACGGATACTGTTGCTTGTATAGTTACTGGTAGTGGCCTTAAATATACTGCAGCTTTCAAAAAACATGATCTTAAGACTTATGATTGTAAAATAGAAAATTTAAGTGACTTTATAGGAAAGTTTAAATAAACGTTGTATTTTCTATTATCCTAACTTGTAATTTAAGAATTTCTAAAATTTATAAGTGCTAAATACTAAGAATTTACAGAAATTAATGTCCCATTTAGGCAATTTGTAAATTCCAAAGTCTTTAGCACTTATTATATTTAGGAAGATTCAGGGATTTTTTATACTTCAAGTATGACATTAGGTAATTTTATACGTATAACAAGTATAGATCAAATTTAAAGGAGGAAAGTTTATGAAATTCAAAAGAGGATTTACGGGGATTTTATCTCTCGCCATCTTAGCAGCGTCTACATCTACAGCTTTTGCAGCTAGTAGGGATAATCTAAAACTAATTAACTATATTAAATTAATTGGTAAGGTTGTTCCAATAAGTAGTGAAGTAAAAGAAGAAAAACAATATAATTTTAAATCTTTTACTGGAACAGTTAAAACAGTAACAGATTTTCAAGGAGCTAAAAAGGATTTAAAATATGTGTTGGTAGAAGATGCAGAGGGAAGAGAAGCAAACATTATAGTATCTAAAGACACGTATATTGTAAATAATGAAAACATTGGTGTAGGATCTGTTATAACTGGATTCTATGATGCAGATAAGCCTATGATAATGATATATCCACCTCAATATAATGCTGAAGTTGTTGCTGTTTTTAATAAGGATCAAAATATTAAAGTTGATAGCTTTGATAAGAATTTAATTAGCTCTGACAAATATTTTAAGTTAAATATTTCTAATGATACAAAGATTATCACACAAGACGGAAAACCTTTTAAAGGAAAGCTTAAAAACAAAAAGCTTGTAGTAATTTATAGCATATCTACAAAAAGTATTCCTGCACAAGCAAATCCAATTCAAATAATTGTATTATCTAAAAAGTCAGCTTAATGCTGGCTTTTTAATTTTATTTATATTATTATAAAAATGGTTGTAATAAATTTACATAGTAGGGTATCCTAGATATAATTGAGAATATAACTTCATCATAAAAGGAGGCAGGATAAAGTTGAAAAAAACTGATACTAGTAGCAGCTCTAATAAAAATTACTACAAAAATAAGTTAATAAATAAGCTATTTAAAATAGTATCAGTAGCTACTATGATTATTATTTTTATAATGATTGGAGGATATATTTTTATGCATCAGCCTCAGTTTGGTAATAATCCTACAGGAGATCGACTAGAAAGAATGAAAAATTCACCTAATTATAAAAATGGAAAGTTTCAGTATGCTGTAGAAACTTCTGATTTAGGGGAAGATACTAGCATGTATGAAATGTTTAATGAATTTTTCTTTAATAAAAGTAAAAGAATTAGACCTGCTTCAGAAATTCCATCAGTAAAGAGTGATTTGAAAAACTTAAAATCAGATGAAAATATTATAGTTTGGCTAGGACATTCATCTTTCTTCTTACAAGTTGATGGAAAGAAAGTTTTAATTGACCCTGTCTTAAGTCAATATGCATCTCCTGTAAAGTTTTTCAATAAAAGTTATAAGGGCAGTAATGTATACACCGCCGATGATATACCTAATATAGATTATCTTTTTATTTCTCACGATCATTATGATCATTTGGACTATGAGACTGTTACAAAGCTTAAGCCTAAAATCAAAAAGGTTATCACAGCACTTGGAGTAGGGTCTCATTTTGAACATTGGGGCTATGATAATAATATTATAGTAGAGGAAGATTGGAGTGAGACTATAGTTTTAGATGAAAGGTTTGAGGTAACTTTAACTCCATCAAGGCATCGTTCTGGTAGAGGGGTGAAGTCAAATCAAACTTTATGGGGATCTTTTGTGTTTAAAACGCCAAGTATGAAAATTTTCTACAGTGGAGATACAGGTTATGGTCCGCATTTTAAGGATATAGGGAATACCTATGGACCTTTTGACCTTGCTATTATGGAATGCGGACAATACAGTAAATATTGGAGAAGTTCACATATGATGCCTGATGAGGTAGTTCAGGCTTCACTAGACTTAAAAGCAAAAAAGCTAATGCCTGGACACTGGGCAAAATTTGCTCTGTCCATGCATGATTGGGATGAACCTATAATTAAAGTTATAGAAGAAAGCAAGAGAAAAAACATGCCATTATTATATCCATTGATTGGCCAAAAACTAGACTTAAAAGAAGCTGTTACAATGGAAGCATGGTGGGAAAAAATAAAATAGATAAAGACAGGTAAATGAAAAATACAAAACATTACTATAAGATAAACAGCATATTTTATGACAATTAAGTATTTAAGAGAGATAGAAATTTGCCAAAGTAAAATTTCTATCTTTCTCTTTCAAAACCTTTATATCTAGTACCTTGAAAGGTAAGCTTACCAGTATCTCCTTCAACTAGCATTCCAAATTCATCTGAATTAATTCTGAACTCCATTCTATCTCCGCTTTCTACTTCAAAAGTAATATAATAAGTGGTTGAGTGGCTCGTATGATGTATATTATCATTAACCTGGTGATTATGACTAGATACACTTGTTCTTTTAGCTACGACCTTTGACCAAACGGTAAGCACAGGTTGTGCGTTATTATATCTAGTTGTTTTGATTGAGCTAACTATAGTAAATATAAAGCCACCAATAACTAGACAAAAAACAATAATCATAAAAATAGGAGCAAAATAGCCAAATAAGAAACTGTCAAAAGTATTGTTAAACGGACTCATATATATCCCTCCTTTATTTTCAATATATTCTACATACTTAATATAATTCCTATGTAAAATTAAAAATATGGGGAGAATAACGTAGATTATACTCTGTGAAAATTTATATATTCTTTTAACTATTATGCGCATAGAAAGTTTATGAAAATATAAAAACTTTATATAGGTTATAAAAAATTATTTTTAGAATTTCATGTATATGTTTTAATACCATAAGTTATATAATAAGATAAAGTAAGGAGGCGATAGTAATGAATTTTATAGATATGCATTGCGATACTATATATAAACTTATGGATGATTCAAAATTTGGCTTATACAAAAATAAGTTTTCTGTTGATATACAAAAAATGAAGAAGGGAAATTATAAGGCACAATTCTTTGCATTGTTTATAGATGCAGGAGAAACTCCTAATAGACTAAATAGGGCACTGGATATGGCTAATAGATTTCATATAGAAATAGAAAGAAGTAAAGAATATATCTCCTTGGCTACAAACTACCAAGATCTTAAATATAATGAAGAGCACAATAAAATTTCAGCGTTTTTAACTATTGAGGAGGGAGGTGTACTAGAAGGTAACATTGATAACTTAAAAAGATTTTATGATTTAGGAGTAAGATTGATAACACTTACATGGAATTTTAAAAATGAAATAGGATATCCAGCTTATGATAGGATAAATAGTCATAAAGGATTAACTTCCTTTGGCATAGAAGTCGTAGAAGAAATGAATAACCTTGGAGTGATAATAGATGTATCCCATCTTTCAGATGGAGGATTTTATGATGTATTGAAGCACTCGAAATATCCATTTATAGCATCTCATTCCAATGCTAGGGCAGTACAAAAGCATCAAAGGAATTTAACAGATGAGATGATAAAAGTTCTATCAAACAAAGGTGGAATTACAGGAATAAACTTTTGTACAGAATTTCTTACTGAAGACAGTGTAAGTAAGATAGAAGACATGATTAAGCATATAAAGCATATTAAAAATATTGGTGGAGTAGATGTTATAGCATTGGGAACAGATTTCGATGGTATACATTCTAAAGTTGAAATAGAAGATGCATCTCAAATGCAGAAGCTCATTTATGCTCTTGAAAAGGAAAAATTTTCCGAAGATGAAATAGAAAAAATATGCTATAAAAACATAGAAAGAGTTATAAAAGATATACTAAAGTAAAGGATGATTAGAATGAAAGAATTGAAAGTGGGCATTTTTTCATGGTTTGGATATATAATGCCTTTTGAAGAAAGAATAAAAATTATAAAGGAATCAGGATTTGATGCTGTATCAATTTGGTGGGAAGATGAGTTTCAAGATACGCAGAATAGTATAGTTCTTAAAAAGGATAATATTCCTGAAATTATTTCAAAGTACGGACTTATTTTAGAAAATATTCATGCCCCTTTTACAAACACCAGTGATTTTTGGAAGGGTGATTTAGCTACAAGAAAAACTCTTGTAAATCAGCATATAGGATGGATTAAGGAGTGCAGCAAATTTAATATCCCTATAATGGTTATGCATGTATCGGAATTATTTAAAGTAGAAGAGCCAAACCATTTAGGAATAGAGTGCTTTTTAGAAATAGTAAGGGCAGCAGAGGTTTTAGGTGTAAAGGTGGCCATAGAAAATACTGATTACAATATATTTGTGGACTATATACTTTCCAATATAGACTCTCCTAATTTAGGATTTTGTTTTGATACCTCTCATAATGTGATTTCAAAAGGAGAAAAAATAAACTTACTTGAAAAACATGGACATAGATTATTTGCAACGCATATATCTGATAATGATGGATTAAAGGATAGGCACTGGATACCTTATAACGGGAACATAGACTGGGCTACATTAAAAAAAGATTTTCCAATAGACACATATAAGGGAATTTTAGGTATGGAGCTTTATACAAGAGAAGATGAGAAGAAAATAACCCCAAAGGAATTTGCAGAAAAAGCATACTTTAATATTGATAAATTGAAAAGGTACTTACAATTATAGAAAAAATGTCGCAGTTTACTTTTTAAATGTCGGAATATAATTTTTCTTGACAAACGAACATGTGTTCTGTATAATAAATAATGTTAATACAGGAATATTATATAAGCTTTACTCATATATTTGTTATATAGAAAAACATCTTAAAGGAATAAGAGGTGTTGATTTATAACAAAAGCAAGAATAAATGGGGGTATACGTATGAATAATAAATTGTTTGTCAAGATATATTATAATGTTAATGGTAAAGGAATTTCCGAAGGAGATGCTGCGAAGTATTTGATTGGGGGAGGATTTTATAATAAGGAAGGCGGACATTTTACATTTAAGGCCAGAAGTTTAGATGAGGCAAAGCTTATAGCAAATAATCTTTCTTATAAAAATAAGCTTAATAATTTGAATTTATTTTTATTACCAGATTCAATTGTAAGCTAATATACAAGTAAAAAATGAAAATTTATATATAAAAAAAGATATCCTTATAATAAATATTAATTATATAAAAGTCAGCTAGTGTTTAGCTGGCTTTTTTAATTTATAAGGACTATTATAATTATAATATTATATAAGATATGTAAAAATTATTATATAATAGTAATAGCATTGAAATAGGGGGAGTTTTCATGGATGACATAGTGGGAATTTTAAATATAAAGATTAAAGTTTCTTCTAAAGAAAAATTAGCATATATATTGGTTATTTTAACTTCGCTACTCTGGGGTTCATCGGCAACAGTTGGGAAAATCGTGTTAAAAAACTTAAGTAACTTTCAAATACTATTTTATATTTCATTTATAGCTTTCGTTAGCCTTTTTATTATTTCATGGAAAAAGGGAAGTCTAAATCAGGTTAAAAGTTATACTAAAAGAGATTACTTTAATTTTGCCTATATGGGTTTTATAGGGGTGTTTTTATACGATATATTTTTTTATGGAGCGCTTATGCATGCCCCAGCGCAAGAGGTTTTTATAGTGAATTATACATGGCCTGTATGGGTGGGGATATTTTCTTGTATTTTAATTAAGGAGAAGTTTAGTATTAAAAAAGCAATTGCTATAGGCATGGGGTTTGTAGGAATATATCTTGTAGTAAGTAAAGGAAAGATGAATGTGGCTGTGGAAATTGGAAATATGAAAGGATATGCAATGGCCTTAATGGGAGCTGTATGTTATGGAATATTTTCAGTACTTGGCAAAAAACATAATTATGATAAATTTTTATCTATGATGTTTTACTATGCATTTACTTTTATATACATATCCATTTATTTATGTATATTTTATTATATACCAGCAATAAATTTTAAAGAGTTTTTAGGATTAATATGGCTTGGAGCTTTTTCAGGAGGAATTGCATCGGTATTGTGGTCCTTGGCTTTAAAGCATGGAGATACGTTTAAAATGTCAAATATGATTTTTCTGACTCCGTTTATATCACTAATATATACTCATTTTATATTAGGCGATAGAATATATGTATCTTCTTTTATAGGATTATTATTTATAATAATTGGGATATTAATTGAAAAACTAGTGAATACGGCATAATTATTATTTAATATTATCGGAGGTTTTTTATGGAGCTTAGTTTTTTAGGGGGAGCCTATGAAGTTGGGGCAAGTTCTATCCTAATCAATATAAACGGTAAAAAAATTTTGCTTGATTCAGGAATAAGACAGGGAGTAGCAAAAGATCCACTACCTGATTTTAGGACTATTCAAGAAAAGGGTGGAATAGATGCTATAATAATAAGCCATGCCCACATGGATCATACAGGGTCCCTCCCTATCATAAGTAAGGAATATCCAAGTGCTAAAATTTATATGAATAACATGACCAAAGATTTAGTAAGGGTGTTGCTTTATGACAGTTTAAAGATTATGAATAATCGTGAAGCAGAAATTCCTTTATATGCTGAACTAGATGTGAAAAATATGCTAGATAGAGTATTTACTATAAATTATCAAGTTGAATTTCCAATGTTTGATGATTTAACAGTTACATTTTATAATGCTGGTCATATTGCAGGAGCTTCTTTAGTATACGTTAAGTCAGAAGAAGGAGCATTATTTTACTCTGGGGACTTTTCAATGTTTCCTCAAAGAACTGTAGAAGGAGCAAAGGTTCCAAAACTGAGGCCAGATGCTGCTATATTTGAGTCAACCTATGGAGATAAGCTTCATTCAAATAGAGAATTAGAAGAAGAAAGGCTTATAAAGGTAGTTAATGAATGTGCTGTGAATAAAGGTAAAATGCTTATACCAGCCTTTGCATTAGGAAGAGCTCAAGAAATAATACTCATACTTAAAAAGGCAATAAATAAGGGACAGTTAAAAAAGATAAACATATATGTGGATGGAATGATAAGAAATATAAACAGTACATATATGCTCAATCCATTATATCTTAAAAATTCTTTAGGGAAAAAGATATTAAGAGGTATAGAGCCTTTTTATGATGATTACATAAAGCCTATTCAAAACCCTGATGAAAGAGAAGAAATACTTAAAAAAGATGAAACAATTGTTATAATTTCAAGTTCAGGAATGTTAACGGGAGGGCCTAGCTTAGCCTATGCGGAAAAAATAGTTTCTATGGAAAATGGATACATAGTACTCACTGGATACCAAGATGAAGAAAGTCCAGGTAGAAAACTTTTAAGTCTTCTAGAAGCTATGCCGGGTGATAGAGTTCTTGAAATAAATAATAAAAGTATACCTGTAAAATGTTTTATAGAAAAGGTTGGGCTTTCAGCTCATGGAGATAAGAGTGAAATAAAGGCACTTATCAATATGCTAGCGCCTAAAAATGTGTTTTTAGTTCATGGTAATGGAGAGATTATAGAGAATTTGGGACGTGAGCTTATAACAGAAATAAGGGCAAATGTATTCATTCCCAAACCTGGAGACAACTATAGCATTAATATAAAAAGTCCAAGAAAGCAGTGGAAAAAACAATTTCAGAAGGTTTTAAACATAGAAGTGGGATTATGTGAAGAAAATATAAAGGATTTGTGGAAATTTATAAGAGAAAATTATGGAGAAAAGTTATTTACTATAGAAGAGCTTATGTACTTATGGAGTGGAAGTAATAAGCATACTATAAGTTCACTAGAAAAGCTTCAAGAGGCTATTTTAAAATCTCTATATTTTGATACAGATAGCAAAAGATTGTTTTTATTTAAGGCAAAATCAGAAGAGGATGTTAAAGACGCCCTAACTCCAAAAGAATTAAAGCCAAATGAACTTTCACAGCTGGTAGAAAAGTATTTTAAGGAATATGCCTATAAAAAATCTGGATTTATATATGCGGAAAAGAAGGTGATACTTAGCTTTGATTTTCCCAGGATTGTACCAAATTCCATATATGAATCTATGAAAGGTTTTGAAGCAGAGACAGGCTGGAGAGTAGAAATAAGCAATGCTTTAAATATAAATAAAGCGGAGCAAGTGGTAAGGGAAGTTTTAAAGAATGCAGATGTAAAAAAGATATCTTTTAGAGGAAATGATACTGTGGTAATTCTAAATTCTAATTATAATATTACGGATGAGAGGGAGAAGTTTGAAGAAATCACAGGATGTAATTTAGAAGTTTTAACCAAAGGCATTGAAAATACAAAGGAAGCTTTAAATGAAAACTTACAAAAAAGCAGCGCAAGTTTTAAAATGGAACAAAATCAAGCGCTAAGCTATATAGATGAGGCATTTAGAGGAGAAGAATTTAAACCCTATAAAAAGGGAATTAAAAGTAATAACTTATATAAGTACATTGAACTTTCTTTTATAACTCCAATTATTGGCGAAAGATATAAAGATAAGATAAAAGAAATAGCTAATAACACGGGATGGAACATGTCTATATCAAATTCATCAAATATGAATGAAATAATAAATATAGCTTCTTTATATTGCAGAGAAGAGGAGATAGTCTTAAGAAAAAATCCTTCCTTTAATCAGGTAGAGCTTACAGTAACTTTAAAAGTGGAAAGTGGAAGTGAAGAAGCTTTAAAAAGGATAAAAGAATGTATTGAAAGAAAAACAGGATGCAGAGTTGTAGTTTAGAAATTTTATTTGATAATATTGAAATTCTCATATTTTATTACAAGATTTCCATAAAAAAATTGGTGTTTTGTTGGAACAACAAGAAAATAAAAGAACTCAAGAAGTACTATTAAAAACAGTCCAAGAATTAAAAAATAAGAGGTAATATATATTACGAAGGGAAAAATGTACAATGACATTTATAATTGAATTGCTAATTAGAACTTGTATAGAAACAGTATATCTTACAGGAATGGTTATTTTAGTTGGATTACTTCTGGGAGTATTAAGAAATAATTCTATAAAAAATTTTCAGAGAAGTTTTGGAACTAAAGCAGTAATGATAACAGGGGTTATTGGTGTTCCAATACATGAATTGAGTCACGCCATATTTGCTCTATTATTTGGACATAAGATTACTCGTATAAAATTACTTCAAAAACCAGATGAAAAGGGGGTAATGGGTTATGTACAACACAGCTATAACCAAGGTAGTATTTATCAGCAGGTAGGAAATTTTTTTATAGGTATAGCACCTATATTTGGAGGAGCTTTTTCTATAATAGCTTTAATAAGTTTTATAATACCACAGGCCTATAACAGTTTCATTAATATATTAGTTAAAGGCCTACATGTTACAGTATTAAATAAAAGTGCAATTGAAGAAATAATTAACTCTTATTCAGAGCTAGTAAAAGTTATTTTCTCCTTTAAGAACTTTGAAAATCCATACTTTTATGTATTTTTATTTATAGCTATATGTATATCGTCCCATATATCTTTAAGTTATGCGGACATAAAGGGAGCTTCCAGAGGATTAGGGGGTATATTTCTAATATTACTTGTACTGAATGCTTTAAATTTATCAAAACATATATTAGCTATTGATTTAATAAAGTATAATATTTTGATAACAGGGGTTCTAATTGTAGCTTTGATACTTTCTGCAGTAACATTTTTAATAAGTCTAATTTCCATTAGTATAAGTTAGGAATAAGGATAGGCATTTATCTAATTCTAAGGCCCTAACAGCAGATCAATTAAATGGTGCAGCAAATATAATTGAGGCAATAATCCTTTTGATGTAAAAGCAATGATTATTAACTAATAACAATTATAGACTGGTTTGGAAATTAGATGTATAATGAATATAATATATTATAGTGAAAGAAGGTAATTTTTGATGTACGAATTTAAAGAAGAATATAAGACTGGTATAGATTTCATAGATGAACAACATAAAGTTCTCTTTGAAATAGCTGAAAAAACCTATAATTTACTAAAAAATGAGTTTACACTTGATAAGTATGATAAAATAGTGTCCTTAATAAAGGAACTTCAAGACTATACTATTTTTCATTTTACAGCTGAAGAAGAATACATGAAAAGTATTAATTATAAAAGAATGTTCACTCAAAAGGTTGAGCATGATGCATTTATAAAAAGAATTAATGATGTAAATTTTTCAAAGATTGATGAAGATCAAGATGAATATATAATTAGCATATTACAACTTTTAAATGACTGGTTAACAGGACATATCTTTTCAAATGACAAGCTTATAGGAAAATAATTTAGAAAAAGTGCGACATTTTTAATGCTAAATGAGGGAATTTCGTTTTGACGAAATTCCCTCATTTATTTCCTATAAGTTTTTGTAATCCCACAGGCTTATGACCTAAAATGTTTTAGAAATTCAGTTAGCTGCATCCAGTAGTAGAGCCGCAGTCTAAACAAACCATGCAGGTTCCATTTCTAACCATTCTAGTGCTAGAACAATGAGGACAAGTAGAACCGTAAACTCTTTCTCCATCTACCTTTTCACCACCAAAAGTTGTAAAGCTTGCTTCCAATGTTGATGATGAAGAAGCTATGTCTGTTATTTCAGGGCAATCGGTAGTTTTTTGATCTTCAATAATATCCTCAGTTGAAATTATATTTGTCTTATTCGTGTTTGAGTCGTAGCTTTCAGGTCTTACCTGACACCTTGAATAATCATCAAGTTCTATATCTATAATCTTACTTATAAGATCAGATATAGAGGATACATATTTAATATAAGGATGCTTTTGAACAAAGCCATATGGTTCGTATTTTTGGCCTCTAAGCATTCTTGCAATGTCCTGAGGTGGTACATGGTATTGAAGCATTACTGAGATTGACTTAGAAAGTGAATTTAAAAGTCCAGTAATTATAGTTCCTTCTCTATCTGTAGTTATATATATTTCAGATATTTCTCCATTTTCACGTCTATTAACTGTAGTATATATCTTAACGTCATTTATTTGAGCAGGGTGAGTAGTGCCGCGTCTAATACCTGCTGCTTTGTCACGTCTTGGTCCTTTAACACCTTTTTGAAGTTCCCTTGCTTTTTCAAGTAATGCATTATAGGTTAAAGATTCAAGTTTTACTTCTGTATCAGAATTTAAACTTGTATTTAAAGGCTGACTTGCCTTAGAGCCATCTCTATAAAGAGTAATACCCTTAATTCCAAGTTTCCAAGAAGTTAAAACAACTTGTTTAAAATCTTCCACTGTAGCAGTTTTTGGAAGATTAACTGTTTTGGAGATAGCTCCAGATATAAGTGGGGTAAGCGCAGCAACCATTTTCACATGACCCATAGGATTTATATATCTTTCACCACTACCACAGCGATTTGCAGTATCAAATATGGCTAAGTGTTCATCTTTTAAATGAGGAGCACCTTCGATTTTGCCATCTATTACTTTATCATGTTCTTTTCTAAGTATATAATCCATTATATCTCCAATTTGAACTTCATTATAGCCTAAGTTCTTAAGTGAAGTTTTTATAACAGGATTTATAACTGTCATCATTCCGCCACCAACAAGCTTTTTATAAACAATATGGCTAAAGAAGGGTTCAATTGAAGTCGCTCCAGAATCCATGGCAAAAGAAATAGTTCCTGTAGGTGCAATTACAGATACCTGTGCGTTTCTATAACCATACTGTTCACCATTTTTAAGGGCATTAGTCCAACACTCCTTAAGTAGTAAACTTACATTTTCCAAACATTCCTTTGAAAGTATATCATGATTGATTTTAATAGGGTTATATTTTAAATCCTCATAATCTAAATCAATATCTGTACCATCAGTATTAATAGCGCCAGCAACCCTTGAGTGATTTCTTATAACCTTAAGCATATATGATTTATTTATGTCATATTTATCAAAGGTTCCAATTTCCTTAGCCATTAAAGATGATACAAAATAGGAATGGCCTGTAAGTATTCCTGTTAGGGAAGCGGCAAGTGTTCTTCCTTCTTCAGAATCATATGGGTATCCCATCACCATAAGAAGTGATGCAAGATTGCTTACTCCAAGCCCTGTGGTTCTAAATATATATGTTTTTCTTGCTATGTCTTCTGTAGGGAACTGCCCCCAGTGTATTGAAGCTTCAAGTATAAGTTGAGTAAGTCCTATAATATGAACATATCCTTCTAAATCTATATTTTTCTTTTGGTCATCATAAAATTTATAAAGATTTATTGATGCCAAATTACAAGATGTATCATCTAAAAAAGCATATTCCCCGCAAGGATTAGTTGAATTTATTTTATTATAGTGGGCGCCATAAACTCCATCTTCTCCAGCAGGACAAGTATGCCAAGCGTTAAAGGTATCTAAAAACTGAGGAGCAGGGTCTGCACAAGCCCATGCGGAGTTATTAAATGCATCCCATAGAGCTTTAACTTTAACATTTTTATCTAGCTTTCTATCAACTCGTCCCTTAAGATCGATAATTGCTTCAGGATCTTTATGTAAGTTTTCTACTTTGCTCATAAATTCATTAGAAAATCTCACAGAGTTATTGCTATTTTGTCCTGAGACAGTTTCGTAAGCCTCGCCGTCCATATCCATATCATAACCCATTTTTCCTAGAGCTTTAACCTTTTCTTCTTCATGGGCTTTCCAAGTTATAAAATCCATTATTTCAGGATGATCTATATCAAGACATACCATTTTAGCAGCACGTCTTGTTGTACCACCAGATTTTATGGCACCAGCATTACGATCAAGACCTTTTAAAAAGCTCATAAGACCTGAAGATACTCCGCCACCAGAAAGATGTTCACCTCTAGCTCTAATGCTTGAAAAATTGCTGCCTGTACCAGAACCACCCTTAAATAGTTTAGTTTCTGTTACATATTGTTCTGAAATAGAATGAGGTCCTAAAAGTTTATCCTCTACAGAAAGTATAAAACAAGCTGAAGCTTGAGTTCTCGTGTAATTATCTTCACTTTCAACTATTTTCCCAAGGGTTTCATCATAATAATAAGTACCTTGTTTACTACCTTTTATATTATAGGAATGAGAAAGCCCTGTATTGAACCATTGAGGAGAATTTGGAGCATACATCTGATTAAGTAAACCATATACCATTTCATCATAAAATATAGATTTTTCCTCTTCAGTTTTTAAAAGGCCTTCGTTTATTAAAGCTCCTGTCCAAAAATTCACCATTCTATGAGCTACCATTTTCATACTGTTTTCATAACCACACTCGTTTGGAACTCCAGCTTTTCTAAAATACTTAGAAGCAATAATATCACAGGCATTTTGAGAATAATGTTCAGGAAATTCTAAATCTTTCATATCCACTAGTACTTTTGAAGTTTTATGATCTTTTAAAAATACATCTACTTTTTTCCAATTAAATAAATCATAAACAGTTAAGTTTTCACTACTTTCTAGAGCTTTTGTATAATATCTTTTTACTATGTGTTTTAAAGAATTAATTTCTTTTAAAAACGGCATATAAATTCCCCCTTTTAATTAAGACTGTTTTAGTATACAATAGGATTAACAAGCAAAATTGCTTGTAATTATCTTGCAAATATAATGTGCAAACAATATATATTGTAGTACATTATAATCATATACACAACATCTAGTTTTAATACAAATTTTTAGTTTAATACTAGTAATATAGGAAAAACAATCAAAATCATCAATTTATATACAAATTCAAATTTGCATATAATAATAATTGCATAGTAAATAATAATAAATGAACAATAGATAATAACTGATGTTCATTATTATTTACTAATTACATTGATAATATATTGACAATTAAAATAATAGATAATAATATAAAATCAACTAAATAAGTATGAAATTTAAAGTAAGGGTGGATATATATGAATATTACTCAGGAAGCAGATTATGCAGTAAGAGCATTACTGATTTTATCAGAAGAAGGAGACGAGGCTAAACTTGACGCTAAAACAATAGCAGAAAGAGGATGCATTCCATTAAGATTCTTATTAAAACTTTTAAGAAAGCTTATACATGCAGAATTGGTTAAATCCTATAGGGGGGTAAATGGAGGATATGCGCTTGCTAAAAGAAGTAAGGATATAAATCTAAGAGATATTATAGAAGCTGTGGAAGGCCCCATAGCTATAAATAGATGTCTAATAAAAGATGGAGTGTGTAATGCAAATAGACGTTCATTTTGTACAATTCATAAAGGTCTCGAAAAGGTACAAAAGATTCTTTCTAGTGAATTAGAAAAGATTACTTTAGAGGAGTTAAAAAAGTAATTGACATACATTTTATAGATATTTCAGCATGGCATTTTCACATAGCAAATATTACGCCTGTATTTGCTATGAATGCAGGAATTGAAACATTACCTTACCTATAAATAAAATGGACTT
>NZ_JMFY01000021.1:0-42451 GCF_000765165.1 Clostridium sp. HMP27
GAAGCTAAAAACTAGCATTTAAATACATGTTTGCACTTTTACTAGTGCAAACATGTATATTTTCATATGTTTTGTTAAACTATAAAATATATTTGTTTGGGAGGATATATAATATGAAAAAGATTTGTGTTCTTGGTGCAGGAACTATGGGAGCAGGTATTGCTCAAGCTTTTGCAGTAAAAGGTTACGAAGTAATATTAAGAGATATAAAGGATGAGTTCGTAGAAAGAGGACTTAACGGAATAAACAAAGGTCTTTCTAAGTTAGTTGCTAAGGGAAAAATGGCTCAGGAAGATATGGATGCTATACTTGCAAGATTAACTGGAACAGTTGACCTAAACATGGCAGCTGATTGTGATTTGATTATAGAAGCAGCAGTAGAAAACATGAAAATAAAAAGAGAAATATTTGCTGAATTAGATAAGATTTGTAAGCCAGAAACTATTCTTGCTTCAAATACTTCATCTTTATCTATAACTGAAGTAGCTACAGCTACAGCAAGACCAGACAAGGTTATAGGAATGCACTTCTTTAATCCAGCTCCAGTTATGAAGCTTGTAGAAATAATCAGAGGAATGGCTACATCACAGGAAACTTTTGATGCTGTTAAAGAAGTATCTGTAGCAATTGGTAAGGATCCAGTAGAAGTTGCTGAAGCTCCAGGATTTGTTGTAAATAGAATATTAATTCCAATGATCAATGAAGCAGTTGGAATTTACGCTGAAGGAATAGCATCAGCTGAAGATATAGATAAGGCTATGATGCTTGGAGCTAACCATCCAATGGGACCTCTTGCATTAGGAGACTTAGTAGGACTTGATATATGTCTTGCTATAATGGATGTATTATATACAGAAACAGGAGATACAAAATACAGAGCTCACTCCTTACTTAGAAAATATGTAAGAGCTGGATGGCTTGGAAGAAAATCAGGAAGAGGATTCCACAACTACGCAAAATAATTTTAAATATATAAAGCTAGAGTCTTTAATAAGGCTCTAGTTTTTTTATTGCCTAAATTTAGTGGTATAAATCTTTATATTAGTTTTAATATTGTCAATTTTGATGTTATTAATTTCATTTTTTAAATTTAAGAATATCTTAAATTATCTTGCTTTTTTAGTTGATTATTAGACTATTATTTATATATAATAGTCTATAAGAAAAGAAACACTTTATTTAGCTAAAATGTGCTAATTTGTGAGGAGTACATAGTTTTATAATTGTGTAAATGGAGATTAATTGAGGGAGGGAAAACAATGTATAAAATTTTAAATAAAAGACTTTTAGCACCAAATATTTATCTTATGGATATAGAAGCACCAAGAGTTGCAAAATCAGCAAAGCCAGGACAATTTGTAATAGTAAGAATGGATGAGAGAGGGGAAAGAATTCCTTTAACTATTTGTGACTATGATAAAGATAAAAAATCTGTAACAATAGTATTCCAGGTAGTTGGAAGTTCAACAAAGAGGATGGCAGCATTAGAAGTGGGAGAACATTTTATGGATTTTGTAGGACCACTTGGACAGCCTTCTGAATTAGTCGACGAAGACTTAGAAGAGCTAAGGAAAAAGAAAATAATATTTATAGCAGGTGGTGTTGGGGCTGCTCCGGTATACCCACAGGTTAAGTGGTTAAATTCTGTAGGTGTGAAGGCAGATGTAATAGTTGGAACTAAATCAAGAGGAACTTTAATACTTGAAGAAGAGATGAAAGAAGTAGCTGGAAACATGTATGTGGCCACTGATGATGGTTCTTATGGGTTTAAAGGATTAGTTACAGATCTTCTTAAAAAGTTGATTGACGAAGAAAAGAAGGAATACGACTTAGTTGTGGCTATAGGACCTATGATAATGATGAAATTTGTTACAAAACTTACTAAAGAGTATGGTTTAAAAACTATAGTAAGTTTAAATACTTTAATGGTAGATGGTACAGGTATGTGTGGAGCTTGTAGAGTTACAGTAGCTGGAAAAACACGATTTGCCTGCGTAGAAGGTCCAGAATTTGATGGACATGAAGTTGACTTTGAGGAAGCTATGAGAAGACAAGGTATGTATAAGATGGAGGAAGGTAAAAAAATACTTGAAGACCAGGAAAAAGCAGAAGGTCATAAATGCTTTGTAGGATTGGACGGTGAGGAATAATGGATAAATTCAAAAGAACTTTATCTAAAGAACAGAACCCAGAGGAAAGAGTTAAAAATTTCAAAGAAGTATCTTTAGGTTATACTGAAGAAGAAGCTATAAAGGAAGCAGAAAGATGTTTGAATTGTAAAAATCCAATGTGCGTTCCTAAATGTCCTGTAGCTATAAATATACCTGAATTTATACAGCGCTTGAAAGAAGGTAACTTCGAGGAAGCGGCAAGGGTGATAAATAGAGATAGTTCGCTTCCAGCAGTATGTGGAAGAGTATGCCCGCAGGAAAGCCAATGTGAAGGTAAATGTATACTTGGAATTAAGGGTGAACCAGTAGCGATTGGTAAGCTTGAAAGATTTATTGGAGACTGGTCAAGAGAAAATAACCTAGACTTAACTGTAAAGAGTGATAAAAAGAATAAAAAGGTTGCAGTTATAGGAAGCGGACCAGCTGGTCTTACTTGTGCAGGAGACCTAGCTAAAATGGGTTATGATGTTACTATATTTGAAGCTTTACATGAAGCAGGTGGGGTTTTAGTATATGGAATACCTGAATTTAGGCTTCCGAAAGAAACTGTTGTAAAGCATGAAATAGAAAATGTAAAGAAATTAGGCGTGAAAATTGAAACAGATGTTATAGTAGGTAGAACTGTTACCATAGAGGAACTTATGGAAGAAGAAGGTTTTGGTGCTGTATTTGTAGGATCAGGAGCAGGACTCCCTAAGTTCATGGGAATACCTGGAGAAAACCTTAATGGAGTATTTTCTGCTAATGAGTTTTTAACTAGAAATAACCTTATGAAGGCATTTAGAAATGATTATGATACTCCTGTAAAGGTAGGAACAAAGCTTGCTGTAGTTGGTGGTGGTAACGTAGCTATGGATGCTGCTAGAACTGCAAGAAGACTTGGAGCAGAAGTTCATATAGTTTATAGAAGATCAGAAGAAGAACTTCCAGCAAGAAGAGAAGAAATTCACCATGCTAAGGAAGAAGGAATAATATTTGATTTACTTACAAACCCAATAGAAATACTTAGTGATGAAAATGGGTGGGTAAAGGGTATGAAGTGCATTAAGATGGAACTTGGTGCCCCTGATGAGTCTGGAAGAAGAAGACCTGTAGAAATAAAGGATTCAGAGTATGAAATAGAATTAGATACAGTCATAATGGCTCTTGGAACTTCTCCAAATCCTCTTATAACCTCAACAACTAAGGGGTTAGATACAAATAAATGGGGATGTATCATTGCAGAAGATGAAACGGGTGAAACTACTAAAAAGGGAATATTTGCTGGTGGAGATGCTGTAACAGGTGCAGCTACAGTAATACTTGCAATGGGTGCAGGTAAAAAAGCAGCAAAAGCTATTGATGAATTCTTAAGCAAGTAATTAGATGTTAGGTGCTAGTAGTTAGGAAATGTAGAAATTTTGGCATACAAGGTTTCTTGTAACCCTAGCATCTGGCACCTTTGTTTTAGGTATGAATGAAAACTGTGTTATAGAGAAATAATAAAATGCCGTAATATTTCTAAAAGGAGAGATAAAAGATGGATTTTAATTATATAGAAAATTATATAGAGGATGATATAAATGTGGTAGTTGTAAAGGAGGTCTTAAACTTTGAACTACCACATATTTTTGAATGTGGGCAGTGTTTTAGGTGGAATAAACAAGAGAATGGCAGGTATGTTGGAGTAGCATTTGGACGTGTGATAGAAGTAGAAAAAAGAAATAATGATGTCTTAATTTACAATGCCACAGAAGAAGAGTTTAAAAATATTTGGATGGAATATTTTGATTTAACTAGAGATTATGCAGAGGTGAAAAGTATATTAAGTGAAGATGAGCTTTTAAAAAAAGCAGTGGAGTTTGGTCATGGAATAAGACTTTTAAAGCAGGAGCCTTTTGAACTTATTATTTCCTTTATTATATCTGCAAATAATAGAATACCAATGATAAAAAGAGCTATAGAAAAGATAAGTAAAAGTTTTGGGGAACCTCTTTATTATAAGAAAAAGGTCTATTATACCTTCCCAACTGTAGAGAAATTACATGCAGCTACAGAAGAGGAGTTAGAAAGTCTAGGAACGGGTTTTAGAGCTAAATATATAAGAGATACAGTTGAAAAAATATATAGCAATTTAAATTCATCAAGTGAAACTTATAATGAAAGCTTTGATATAAATTTAATAATAAGCAAAAATGATGATGAGTGTCATAAGGAACTTCAAAATTTTATGGGAATAGGCCCTAAGGTGGCGGATTGTATAATGTTGTTTTCTATGGGAAAATATTCTGCATTTCCAGTAGACGTATGGGTGAAAAGAGCTATGCAGCATTTCTATGTAGCTCCGGATGTATCCTTAAAGAAAATAAGAGAATTCGGACGTGAAAAGTTTGGAAAACTTTCTGGTTTTGCTCAACAATATTTGTTTTATTATGCTAGAGAAAATAACATAATTGGATAAATTAAGTGTACATATCAAAGGGTGACAATAAAGGTAAAAAAATTGTTAAAAAAATCGCAAATATGTATTAATTTTTTTTGAGTTTCTGTTATAATATAAATATCAAGAAAAATCAACAGTTATAAAACTGTAGCAACGATTTTAGTAATTTATTTACACAATTAAATTACTTTTGTGAAAATTAGGAGGATCTAGAATTATGGAATTTGAAACTCAATTAAAAAAATTAAAGTATTTAGTGCTTAGAGAAGTAGCTAAGATGACTTTGGAAGATAGAGTGAATAAAGAGGAATTGGAAAAGGTTCCATTTACTATAATAGAAGGTGATACAGCAGAATACAGATGCTGTGTATATAGAGAAAGAGCAATAGTTTATGAAAGAGCAAAACTTGCTATAGGATGTCTTCCAAATGGTCAAGAAGCTGAAAAATTTGTACATGTAGAAAATAATGATCAAATAGTATATGTAATTGATGCGGCTTGTGACAAGTGTCCTATAAATAGATTTATTGTAACAGAAGCATGTAGAGGATGCATACAGCATAATTGTATGGAAGTATGCCCAGCAGGTTCTATTACTAGAGCAGGGGGAAGAGCTTATATAAATCATGAAACATGTAAAGAGTGTGGATTATGTAAACAAGCTTGCCCTTATGGAGCGGTAGCAGAGGTAATGAGACCTTGTAAGAGAGCGTGTCCTACAGGAGCTCTACAAATGAATTTAGATAACAATAGAGCAACAATAGATAAAAAGGATTGTGTAAATTGTGGCGCTTGTATGGGTGCGTGTCCATTTGGAGCTATATCTGATAAGAGTTATATAGTAGATGTAACTCGTTCGTTAATGAACAAGAAAAAGGTATATGCAGTGGTTGCACCAGCAATTACAGGACAATTTGGTAATAAAGTAAAGGTTGGACAAATAAAAGCAGCCTTTAAGAAAATGGGATTTGTAGATATGATAGAGGCAGCTTGTGGTGCTGATGCAGTTGTTGTACATGAAGGTAATGAGTTTGTAGAAAGAATGGAAAAGGGAGATAAGTATATGACTAACTCCTGTTGTCCAGGTTTCTTAAACTACATTGAAAAGAAATTCCCAGATCAAATTGATAAGGTGTCAGGCACAGTATCCCCAATGGTAGCTACGGGAAGAATGATAAAGAAGATGGATCCAGAAGCACTAGTTGTATTTGTAGGACCATGTACTGCTAAGAAAAGTGAAATTAAGAGACCGAGTGTTAAAGATTCAGTGGATTATGTTATGACTTTTGAAGAAATTACAGCCTTAATGGGAGCATATGATATAGAGCCTCAAAAACTAGAAAACGAAGATATCAATGATGCATCATCCTTTGGAAGAGGATTTGCTCAAGGTGGAGGATTAACAGCCGCTATTGAAAACTATATAGAGAAAAAGGAAGTTAAGATAGATTTTGAACCTGTTAAAGTTAGTGGTCCATTTGATATAAAGAGAGCTATGATGATGGCCAAAGCTGGCAAATTACAAGGAAACTTTATTGAAGGGATGATGTGCGAAGGCGGATGTATAGGTGGACCAGCAACTATGGTTTCTATGATGAAGTCTAGACCACAGCTTGCAAAGTTTAGTAAAGAGGCTCAAATAAAGCATGTTATAGATAATGAAAATTTAAAGCGTTATGAAGAAGTTAATATGGAGAGATAGTGAAAAAGAAGTTGCGAGAGCAGCTTCTTTTTTTAATGCCCATTTTCTAGTCACTAATCTCTAGATTAATATGAATTTTCTAGATAATAATGAAAGTTACAAGAATGTAAAAAGTTATATAGTTCTATTAAATTATTAACTAGTAAGATAGATTAACAAGAAAATGTATATAATTACTTTTAGTATAAAACAATATTTAGTATATCTAATTAAATGAAGTTTCAAATTTTGATATAATAGATAAAAATAAGATAATTTTCTAGATATAGATGACGATTAGAAATTAGGGATTAGAGATTTATAACCAAAGAGGGTGAAGTATATGGATGATGGAGAGCATGGAATATTAAGAAAGGCAGTTGAATATATAAAGGAAAATATAGGCGGTATTATATTTATTGGTTTATTTGTATTGTTTTTATTTGTGGGGTATAAGTATTTTCATGATTATTTTTACATATTAAAAGATCCAGATGAAGTTAGAAATATTATTAATTCCTATGGACAGTATAGTATACTAGCGTTTATCCTTCTTCAAATGTTACAGGTAGTAGTATTCTTTATTCCTGGAGAGATTGTTCAAGTTGCAGGTGGATATATTTTTGGAACTATATCTGGCAGCATAATTTCACTTGTAGGTATTTGTTTAGGCAGCATTATAATATTTGTAATATGTAATATATATGGTAAACCTTTTGTAGAAAGAATTATATCTAAAAGACATTTGACTTTTTTTAAAAAAGTACTAAAGCTTGGAAGTGTAAATTACATAGTATTTTTACTTTATTTAGTACCCGGTATTCCCAAAGATGCATTAGCTTATATATGTGGAATTTCAGATATTAGTCTGAAAAATTTTATTATATATTCCACTTTAGGAAGATTTCCTGGAATATTTTTATCTGCCTATTTTGGAGCTAAAATAGGTACTGATAATAAGCTCATATTAATTGGGATAGCTGTAGTTGCAACGGTACTTTTTATACTAGGTGTAATAAAGGGAGAAAAAATAATAAAAAACATGATAAAAAATGAAGAAAAAGAAAAGCCCTAAATCTAGGGCTTTTCCACACGATAGTTACTTTTATAGAATATTATGTAGATTATTGAAAATATAAGTATTAGCACAGCTATGAGTATAGCGCAGTGCATAAAGAATGCTTCAGGAAGTATATTTATAACGGGGTCTTTATCTATATCAAATATCCAGTAATCATTATTGAAGAATATAGCATGAAACGTATTAAAAACCTTGTTAAAGTTAATTGAAAATACTGTAAGTAAAAATATAGGTAAGGAAACTAAAAGCCAAGAACTATATTTAAAAATTGAAAAGTCTTTATATTTATAGCATAGATATACAGCAATTAAATTTAAAAACAGTGATATGTAAAATATTTTATCAACTAAAGAAAATATTTTCTTCACTTCATAAAAGTGTATAATGCCTTCAGGGGAAGCCTTAAAGGAAGGCAGTTTAAACTGTGTATTAGAAGGAGAATATAAAAAGTTTATAAGATAATCATAATTTGTTTTGATTTCGCTCACACTCATATGTACAAATTTTTCTATACCTAGATGGTTTATATCAAAATAATATAATTGTCTGAAGTTCACAGTGATTTTTACGGACAGGGTTATGGCAAATAGTGCTAGTGAAAACATAAAAATAAATTTAAAGAAAATATGAAAATTTTTCATAAAAATGTCACCCCTTGGAAATATTAATTATGTTGTAATAATATTATATAGTTTGAACTGTTTTATTTAAATATAGTATTAGAAAATAAAAGAAAAAGTAAGTAAAATGCCAAAATATATAGATAAATTATAATAATGGGGTATAATTTAACAAAAAGAATAAATAAGGGTAACATTTACATTTGATATTATATATGCTATTCTTTATTATAATAATTGTATTAGCACTCATTGATAGTGAGTGCTAATGATAAAAAATTAATTAATACATCTCAATTTATTTGAGATGATTCATTCTTATAAACATAAATATTTTAAGGAGGGTTTAAAATGAGAATTAGACCACTTGGAGACAGAGTTGTTATCAAAAGAATTGAAGTAGAAGAAACTACAAAGAGCGGAATAGTTTTACCAGGAACCGCTAAGGAAAAGCCACAAGAAGCTGAGGTAGTAGCAGTAGGACCTGGTGGAATGGTTAATGGAAAAGAAGTTGTAATGGAATTAAAAGTAGGAGATAAAATATTATTTTCTAAGTATGCAGGAAATGAAGTTAAAATTGATGGCATAGAATATACAATATTAAAACAGGATGATATATTAGCTGTTTTAGAATAATTTGAAAATATAAATTAACTATTTAGGAGGTAAGTGTAATATGGCAAAGAGCTTATTATTTGGAGAAGAAGCTAGAAGAGCTATGCAGGCAGGTGTAGATAAGCTTGCAAATACAGTTAAGGTTACTTTAGGACCAAAGGGAAGAAACGTTGTTTTAGATAAAAAATTTGGATCACCACTTATAACTAATGATGGTGTTACTATAGCAAGAGAAATCGAACTTGAAGATGCATATGAAAATATGGGGGCACAGCTTGTAAAAGAAGTTGCAACTAAGACAAATGACGTAGCAGGAGATGGTACTACAACAGCTACATTACTTGCTCAAGCTATAATTAGAGAAGGATTAAGAAACGTTACAGCAGGATCTAATCCAATGCTAATCAGACGTGGAATACAAATGGCAGTAGAAAAAGCTGTACAAGAAATTAAAAATATTTCAAAGCAGGTAAACGGAAAAGAAGACATAGCAAGTGTTGCAGCAAACTCAGCAGCTGATGAAGAAATAGGAAAGCTTATAGCAGATGCTATGGAGAGAGTTGGAAACGAAGGCGTTATAACTGTTGAAGAATCAAAATCTATGGGAACTGAATTAGATGTTGTTGAAGGAATGCAGTTTGATAGAGGATACTTAAGTGCATACATGGTAACTGATTCTGAAAAGATGGAAGCAGTACTTGAAGAGCCATATATATTAATAACAGATAAGAAGATAACTAGCATACAGGATATACTTCCAGTACTTGAAAAAATAGTTCAACAGGGAAGAAAGTTATTAATAATAGCTGAAGATATAGAAGGAGAAGCATTAGCAACACTTGTTCTTAACAAATTAAGAGGAACATTTACTTGTGTAGCAGTTAAAGCTCCTGGATTTGGTGATAGAAGAAAAGATATGCTTCAAGATATAGCAGTATTAACTGGTGGAGAAGTTATCACTGAAGAATTAGGAAGAGATTTAAAAGACGTTACATTAGATATGCTTGGAATGGCTGAATCCGTTAAGATTACTAAAGAAAATACTACAATTGTTAACGGAAAAGGAAATAAAGAAGCTATACATGATAGAGTTCATCAGATAAAAGTTCAGATAGATGAATCTTCATCTGACTTTGATAGAGAAAAATTACAGGAAAGACTTGCAAAACTTGCTGGTGGAGTAGCTGTAATCAAAGTTGGTGCTGCAACAGAAACTGAATTAAAAGAAAGAAAGCTAAGAATAGAAGATGCTTTAGCAGCTACTAAAGCCGCTGTTGAAGAAGGTATTGTTCCAGGTGGTGGAACTGCATATGTAACTGCTCTTAAAGAAATGCAGGAATTAACTTCTGATGTAGTAGACATCAAAGTTGGTATTGACATTATAAGAAAAGCTCTTGAAGAACCAGTAAGACAAATAGCTACTAACGCTGGAGTTGAAGGTTCTGTAGTAATAGAAAAAGTTAAAAATTCTGAAGTTGGAATGGGTTATGATGCTTTAAATGATAAATATATAAACATGATAGAAGCTGGAATAATCGACCCAACTAAGGTTACAAGATCAGCACTTCAAAATGCTGCATCTGTAGCAGCTACTTTCTTAACAACAGAAGCTGCTGTAGCTGATATGCCAGAAAAGAATCCTGCTCCAATGCCAGGACCAGGAATGGATGGAATGTATTAATATAAAATATAAGCTGTGGATTAAATCCACAGCTTTATTTTTTATAAGCTTATTTTTACATTATACAAATCTTAAGATGTTATAAAAAATGCAGTATATACTTATAGAACTTCACCTTAGATGTTATATGAAATATGTTGTAACAAGTGATTTTTGGTGATAAAATTTGTTTATAGATAAACTTTAGGGAAGCTTTGAAGTACATGCTATATCTGGGCATCTAGGCGTGTATGGAGTTAATGATGCAACAGACCCTATACTTATGAAAGATTATTTTGTAAGTATAGGGATTTATCATATTAAAGTGCTTTAGTTGTCTGTAATAAAATCAGTATTTTTGCAAATCATTTTATAAGAGGGTTTAGTAGTATGGATTATTTAATTATTTTTATTTTTGGGACTATAATTGGAAGTTTTTTAAATGTATGCATTTATAGAATGCCTAAAAATCAGTCTATTGCATATCCACCATCTCATTGCACTAATTGTAATAACAATTTAAAGCCCTATGATTTGATTCCTATTTTAAGTTACATTTTGTTAAAGGGAAGATGTAGGTATTGCAGAGAAAAAGTATCTGAAAGATATCCAATAATTGAATTTTTAACAGGTATATTATATGTGTTAGTTTATGTAAAATATGGTATTGCCATAGATGCCATAAAGTATATTATAATGGTAAGTATCCTAATTGTTATAGGAATGATTGATTTGGATACTACAAATATTTATTTTAAAACTACCTTGGTAGGATTTATCGTAGCGGTAACTTTTTTAGCTATTCATGCTTATAGGGGACTACCTGTAATGAATTACATATATGGAGGCATCATAGGTGGAGGAACCTTAGCGTTAATAATACTTATAACTAAAGGTGGCATGGGCTGGGGTGATGCAGAAATCTGCTTTGTATGTGGATTGTTTTTAGGATTTAAACTAACGTTATTAATGCTATTTTTATCCTTTGTTATTGGCTCCTTAATAGGACTTGCTCTTATATCATTAAAGAGGAAAACTAGAAAAGATTATATACCCTTTGGACCATTTATAGTATTAGCTTCTATTATAACCATACTTTGGGGGCAAAATATTATAGCATGGTACTTATTATAAAATAGAGTAACCAGAGATTAATAGAAAGTTATATTATTAAACATTTACATTGTATTTTTAGATTTAATAATGTGAAATAAAATAATTGACAAATAACGAAAAATTCAATAGAATAATGTCAATAGTTAAAATTAATGAAGGAAACATATCAAATATAAACATAACTCATATATCCCCTGAATATGGCAGGGAGTATCTACCGGGAGCCGCAAATTCCTGACTATGAGTGAGAATAGACGTGTATTATTTGTACATGCTAATTTCACTTATACAGAATAAGTAAAATTAGCATGTTTTTTTGTCTATAAATTAAACATTTAGGGAAAATAATAAAAGTAAATACTCTAAAAGCCTTAGATGCGATGAGCTGTAATAAAATTAAATTAGAAAATATAAAGGAGAGTGGATTAAATGGCAATCATTTTAAAACAAGGATATACTTTTGACGATGTACTTTTAGTTCCAAATAAATCAGAAATATTACCTAATGGTGTTACTCTTAAAACAAATTTGACTAAGACTATTAGCTTAAATATACCACTTATGAGCGCAGGAATGGATACTGTTACAGAATCCAAAATGGCAATAGCTATGTCTCGTGAAGGTGGTATTGGTATAATACACAAAAACATGACAATTGAACAACAAGCTATGGAAGTGGACAGAGTTAAAAGACAAGAAAACGGAGTTATAACTGATCCATTTTTCTTATCTCCAGAGAATACTCTTCAAGATGCATTAGAACTTATGAGTAAGTATAGAATATCTGGTATTCCTGTAACAGTGGGCGGAAAATTAGTAGGAATTATAACAAATAGAGATATAGTATTTGAACAAGATTATTCAAAGAAAATATCAGATGTAATGACAAAAGAAAATTTAATTACAGCACCAGAAAATACAACTATAGAAGAAGCTAAGGCAATACTTAAAGAGCATAGAATAGAAAAACTTCCATTAGTTGATAAGGATAATAATTTAAAAGGACTTATAACTATAAAGGATATAGAAAAGGTAAGAAAGTTCCCTAACAGTGCAAAGGACAGTAAAGGCAGACTTTTATGTGGTGCAGCTGTAGGTGTAACTAAGGATATGATGGAAAGAGTTAAAGCATTAGTTGATGCACATGTAGATGTTATAACTGTAGATACTGCTCATGGACATTCAAAAGGTGTTATAGAAGCTGTAAGAACTATAAAGAGCGTATATCCAGAGCTTCAAGTTATTGCAGGTAATGTAGCTACTGCAGAAGCAACTAAGGACCTTATAGAAGCTGGTGCAGACTGTATAAAAGTTGGTATAGGGCCAGGATCTATCTGTACTACAAGAGTTGTAGCAGGAGTTGGTGTGCCACAACTTACAGCTGTAATGGATTGTGTTGAAGAAGCTAATAAATATGGAGTACCTGTTATAGCAGATGGTGGATTAAAGTATTCAGGAGATATAGTTAAGGCACTAGCTGCTGGAGCTAAGGTTTGTATGATGGGATCTATGTTTGCAGGATGCGAAGAATCTCCAGGAGAAACTGAAATATATCAAGGAAGAAGTTATAAAGTTTATAGAGGTATGGGCTCTCTTGCAGCTATGGCTTGTGGAAGTAAGGATAGATATTTCCAAGAAGATAATAAGAAGCTTGTTCCAGAAGGTGTAGAAGGAAGATTACCATATAAAGGACTTGTATCAGATACAATATTCCAGTTACTTGGTGGAATTCGTTCAGGTATGGGATATTTAGGTTCTAAGACTTTAGTTGACCTATATGAAACAGCTAGATTTGTAGTTCAAACATCAGCAGGTCTTAGAGAAAGTCATCCGCATGATATAGTAATGACAAAAGAGGCTCCAAACTACAGTGTATCACAGTAATTAAAGATAAATTAGAATTAGAATTACTAATATATAATTAATAACCCCTGAGGAGGTAACTATGGAAAAGGAATTAGTTTTAGTAGTTGATTTCGGTGGACAGTACAACCAGCTTATTGCTAGAAGAGTAAGAGAAAATAATGTATATTGCGAAATAATTCCATACACATATTCAATAGATAAAATAAAGGAAAAAAACCCTAAAGGAATAATTTTCACTGGAGGACCTAACAGTGTTTATGGTGAAGGAGCTCCAAAAATAGATAAAGAAATATTCGAATTAGGTGTTCCAGTACTTGGAATATGCTATGGGGAACAGCTTATCGCTCATACTCTTGGAGGAAATGTTAAAAGCCCTGATGTAAGAGAGTATGGTAAAACAGATGTAAAATTAGATAACTCATGTTTATTATTTCAAGGAATAGAAGAAAATGAAAGCTGCTGGATGAGCCACACAGACTATGTAGAAAATGCACCAGCAGGATTTAGAATAGTTGGAACAACTAGCCAAACTCCAGTGGCAGCTATGGAAAATGTAGAAAAGAAAATATATGGAGTTCAGTTCCATCCAGAAGTAGAGCATACTCCTTTTGGAAAGAAAATGCTATCAAATTTCCTATTTAACATCTGTGGATTAAGTGGCGATTGGTCAATGTCTTCTTTTGCGGAAGAACAGATTAAAGCTATAAAAGAAAAAGTAGGAGATAAAAAAGTAATTTGTGCACTATCAGGTGGAGTTGATTCATCTGTAGCTGCAGTGCTTGTTCACAAAGCTATAGGAAAGCAATTAACATGTATATTCGTAGATCATGGTTTACTTAGAAAAGATGAAGGAGACCAGGTTGAAGAAATATTTAAAAAGCAGTTTGATATGAATTTAATAAGAGTAAATGCTCAGGATAGATTTTTAGGAAAACTTAAAGGTGTAAGTGATCCAGAGAAAAAGAGAAAAATAATAGGTGAAGAATTTATAAGAGTATTTGAAGAAGAAGCAAATAAGCTAGGGGAAATAAGCTTCCTTGTTCAAGGTACTATATATGCAGATGTAGTTGAAAGTGGAACAGGAACTTCTGCTACAATAAAGAGTCACCATAATGTAGGAGGACTTCCAGAAGATATTCAATTTAGTCTTATAGAGCCTTTAAGAGAGTTATTTAAAGATGAAGTAAGAGCGGTTGGAGAAGAACTTGGAATACCTCATAATTTAGTATGGAGACAGCCTTTCCCAGGACCAGGTCTTGCAATAAGAGTACTTGGAGAAGTTACAGAAGAAAAGCTAGCTGTAGTTAGAGAAGCAGATGCTATATTTAGAGAAGAAATAGCTAATGCTGGACTCGAAGGAAAGGTATGGCAGTACTTTGCTTGTCTTCCAAATATACAATCAGTAGGAGTTATGGGAGATGAAAGAACTTACTGTCACACAATAGCATTAAGAGGAGTAACTTCATCAGATGGGATGACTTCAGATTGGGCTAGAATACCTTATGAAGTTTTAGATAAAGTTTCAAGAAGAATAGTTAATGAAGTTCACGGAGTAAACAGAATTGTTTATGATATAACTTCAAAACCACCTTCAACTATTGAGTGGGAATAAAGTTCATTTAATAGTTAATATTGAATAGTTAATGATTAAAGGGTTTAATCACCTTGGACGGTGCTCAGGTTTGAAGCATATCCAAGGTGATTTTTTTATAGGTTTTCCACAGGGAAACTGGTACATTAATCTAGAGTACTTGATTTATTTTGTATAATATACTAAAATTTTACTATGGTAATTTCATGAGATTTGTAAAAACCGCGATTTTACTACAAATCAGCACATCTTAAATTAATTAGTATTTTACTAAAATAAATCATGGGTATTAAGGGAGAGTTATATTATGAAAACAGGAGTAAATGTAGATCTAACTAAATTAAAGGCACATTTAGCAGAAGAAGAAATAAGTCATTTTAGCCAACATATTAAAGAAGCTCATAAAATGCTTCATGAAAAAATAGGGGCAGGAAATGATTTTTTAGGATGGTTGGACTTGCCTAAGGATTATGATAAGGGAGAATTTCAAAGGATACAAAGGGCTGCTGAAAAGGTAAAAAATAATTCAGATGCTCTTATAGTGATTGGAATAGGTGGATCATATTTAGGTGCAAGAGCAGCTATAGAAATGCTCACTCAAACCTTTTATAATAGCTTAAGTAAAGACAAAAGGAAGACTCCAGCTATATATTTTGTAGGAAATAATATAAGCTCTACATACATGGCAGATTTATTAGAGCTAGTAGAAAATATGGATATATCCGTTAATGTAATATCAAAATCAGGAACTACTACAGAACCTGCTATAGCATTTAGAATATTTAAGGAATTATTAGAAAAGAAGTATGGCAAGGAAGAGGCAAAAGAAAGAATATATGCTACCACAGATAAGTCAAAGGGTGCACTAAAATCTTTAGCAGACACAGAAGGATATGAAACCTTTGTAATACCAGATGATGTAGGTGGAAGATATTCAGTGCTCACGGCTGTAGGATTATTGCCTATTGCCGTATCAGGTGCTAACATAGAGGAAATAATGGCAGGGGCGAGAGATGCAAGAGAAGCTTTTATGGAAGCTGATTTAGAAAAAAATCAATGCTATAAATATGCAGCAGCAAGAAATGCTCTTTATAGAAAAGGAAAAACTATAGAAATATTAGCAAACTTTGAGCCTTGCCTCCATTATTTCGGAGAATGGTGGAAGCAGCTTTATGGAGAAAGTGAAGGAAAGGATCAAAAGGGAATTTATCCAGCATCAGTAGATTTTTCAACAGATTTACATTCTATGGGTCAATATATACAAGATGGATCAAGAATATTATTTGAGACATTTATAAATATAGAAGATCCGAGAAAGACTATAATTGTAAAAGAAGATGTGGAAAATGTAGATGGTTTAAATTTTTTATCTGGAAAAACCATGGATTTTGTAAACAAGCAAGCTTTTAGAGGGGCAGTACTTGCGCATAGTGATGGAAACGTACCAAGCATAATTATAAATGTTCCACAATTAACTCCATATTATTTTGGATATATGGTATACTTTTTTGAGAAAGCTTGTGCTATAAGTGGGTATCTTTTAGGAGTAAATCCTTTTGATCAGCCAGGAGTTGAAGCATATAAGAAAAATATGTTTGCACTTTTAGGGAAACCAGGCTATGAACAAGTGAAAATGGAGTTAGAATCTAGACTAAAATAGTTAATATAGGTAAAATAAATATAAGCTTTGGTTTAAAGATAAAGTTCTTAAGCCAAAGCTTTAAAATCATACATAAGGAGAATTTTATGAGAATATTAGTTGACGCAGATGCCTGTCCAGGTAAGCATATGATTGAAAAGGCTGCAAAGGAAAATGATATAGAAGTTATAATGTATTGTGATATTAATCATGTAATTAATAGTGATTACAGTAGCGTTAAGTATTTAGACAGTGGATTTCAAAGTGTAGATATGTATCTTATAAACGAAGCTAAGTCAGGAGATGTAATAATTACACAAGATTATGGAGTAGCAGCTCTAGCTTTAGGTAAAAAGGCGTATGCTATAAATCCTAAGGGGTATATTTACAATGATAAAAATATGGATAGACTGCTTTTTGAAAGGCACCTTTCAGCTAAGGTCAGAAGGGGAGGCGGAAAAACTGCAAGCCATAAGAAAAGAACAGAAGAAGATGATTTAAGATTATATGAGAGTATTATAAAAATAATAAAAAGTTGCGAAACAACTTTTTAGGTGCTAGTTTAGAGGTTCTAGGAGATAGGTAACGTAGAAATTTTGTTCTTTAAAATTTCATCAATTCCTAGCACCTAGTACCTAACTACTAGTCTTTATATAACACTGTAGTGCTTATAGGCTCTACAAGTAAACTATTTCCTGATATAATGCTCAAAACATCCGTTCCAGCAATATCTCTATTTACAACCATTCTCCAGGTACCTTCGGGAATATTAACTGTAATCATATTTTTATTTGGATTATAGATTACAAGTATGTCCGACCAAATATCACCACGTGCATAATCCTTTAAAACAAAGGCTACAACGTTTTGAGGAGTGTTTTCTAAAAAAAACAGATGCCTTCTGATTTCATCTGCATTATTCATTTTAAATGCAGGATGTTCCTTTCTAAGTTTAATCAGTCCCTTGTAATAGTTATTCACATCAATGAACTTTCTTTTTCTATCCCAATCCATCCAATTTATTATATCTGATGATTTATAGCTGTTTTCATCCATATTTTTTGTTCTACAGAATTCTGCGCCACTATGAAGAAAAGAAATACCTTGAGAGGTTAAAATTATGGCGTTGCATAATTTATGTATATACTTTTTTTCTTCAAAGTTTTTATCTATACAGCTTATTTCTATTTTGTCCCATAAGGTATGATTATCGTGAGCAGATACATAATTTATGGTATTTATTGGGCTTTGAAACATTCCTTTTATATGTCCGTTATAATTTATAGAACCAGAAACACAAACTTTTATATTATTTTCCATGTTTTCTTTTCCAGAAGCATAGCCAATATCCGCAGGTATAAAGGTAGAACCTTTAATGATATCTCTTACAAAATCATTAAAATGACCAATGGAAGGCATTTTATAATGATTTTTTTGAGTTGCTTTGTTTTCTTCAGGCAAGGAAGTATTTAAGTTCCAGCCCTCTCCATACATGATAATGTAAGGATTTATCTTGTATAACTCCTCTCTTATAATATTCATGGTATTTACATCATGAATGCCCATTAAGTCAAATCTAAATCCATCTAGATGATATTCTTTAGCCCAAAATTTTACCGAATCAACTATAAATTTTCTTACCATAGAATTTTCCGATGCTATATCATTGCCACATCCACTTCCATTGCTTAAGGAGCCATCTTCGTTATACCTAAAATAGTATTTAGGAAATATATTTTCAAAGTTGCTTTTAGGAGCACTAAAAACATGGTTATATACCACATCCATAATTACACCTATATTGTCTGCGTGTAAGGTATATATTAATGTCTTAAGCTCTTGTATTCTGCAATAAGGATTATAGGGATTTGTAGCATATATACCTTCAACCGAGTTGTAATTTTCAGGATTATATCCCCAATTATAAAGCAGTGGGTTTTTTTCGCTAGAATTTATGTGATTAAAATCAAAAATTGGCATAAGTTGTACATGGGTAATTCCAAGTTCTTTAATATGAGCAAGACCTGTGCTTATATTACTATCAGAATAAGTATTATCTTCTGATAGTCCTAAAAATTTAGCTCTATTTATTACTCCACTATTAGGGTGAGTAGAAATATCTCTTATACTTAGCTCATAAATTATGGCATCTGTAGGAGAGCTTAGTTTCAAAGGGCAATCTTTTTCAAAGTTTTTAGGATTAGATTTATTTAAATCTATTATAGCACCTCTCAAACCGTTTATACCAACTGCTGGAGTATAAGGATCTATAACTTCTCTTACTATTCCTTCTATATTTATTTCATAAGTGTAAAAATATCCATCTAAGTTTTCATGAATTCTGCATTTCCAAACTCCATTTTCACACTCTTTCATTTGTATTGTTCGAGGTTTTTCTTCTAAGTTAGGTTCTCCAGAATCGTAAATTAAAATGTTTATACTTAAAGCAACGGGAGACCACAAGGAAAATGAGGTTTCTTCTGGGGTATAAGTATATCCAAGCTTACCGTCATAATAGTATAATTTATTAAATTCATCTGATTTATATAGAGGATAATAATTTATAGAAACTTTATTTTTACCTAATATTAGCTCACTTTTTTCTTTTATATTAATAAATTCATTTAAAGTTATTTGTAACATATTCTTATTTAAATAATACGCGGTTACACGTAAAGTTGTAAGGCCATTACGTATTTTTAACTTAGGTAACTTATCTATGGAGCAATTGTCGGCCTTAAGTTTTATAGTATCAAATGATACTAGTTCAGCGTCATATAATCTCATAAAATACACCCCCTAATTTACAAGAAAGTATCTTCAGTCATTCAGATGTACTAATTTAGGATAAAGTCAAATATTTTTCCAAATTATCCATATGTAAATAAAAACCACATTACAGAATATGGTACTTATAGTATAATATAAAATAGGAAGAGTTTAAATGGGGGTTGTGAATTATGAATGAGATTTCCATCACCTTTAGTGTAGAAAGTCCCCGAGAGAGGGAAGAAGAAATAATTATAAAGGCGGAAGTATCTGATAACGATAATTTATTATATAAATTTTTTGTGGGATGTAATGGAATATGGGAAGTATTAAGAGATTTTGATTATAAAAATAATATAAAATGGGTACCAAAAGAAGATGGAAAGTACACGATAATGGTACAAGCTAAAGTGAAAGATAGTACAAAGCCTTTTGAATACTTGTCAAGAAGTGACTTTATAATAGGTAAAGCACAAGAAAAAATAATAGATTCTCTTAAAATAAACAAAAAGGAAATAAAAGTTGGGGAAAAAATAAAAATAGATGCTACGTCAAATAAAGATAATATTATGTACAGGTACTGGCTAAAGGAAGAATTTAATTGGCAAATTATAAAGGATTACACTTTAGATAACTTTTTAGAGTGTACCATAAAAAATCCTGGTAAGCATGAAATATTAGTGGAATGTAAAGAGATTAATTCTCTTAAGCAATATAATGATTTTGCAAGGGTAGATTTTAACGTGCTTCCATTAAAAAAAATAGAAATAAGAAATTTCAGATGTATAACTGGAGAGAGGATATGCAATGAAGAGTTATTATTTGAAGTAGATACCGATGGAGACAAGGATAGAGTAATACTTTATAAGTTTATAAAGATATCTAAAGATAGAGAGTTTAAGTGTATACAAGATTATTCTACTAAAAAAGTGGTAGCATACGTTGAGGAAGTTCCAGGAGATTACAGGCTAATATGTATGGTGAAGGATATGTATTCCCCCAAGGAATATGATGACAGAGCTATAATAAATTTTAGCATACGTCCCTATAAGAATATTGAAATAAATAGCTTCACTGCAAATAAAATGAGTCCACAGCGAGTTGAAACAGAAATTGAGCTTCAAGCAATAGTTACTGGAGGGCGTGAACTACTTTATAGGTATATTATAGAGGGAAATTCTAATGTTGATTCAGGTTACATAAGACTAAATAATTATACTTGGAAGCCAGAAAAGCCAGGGGAATATAAGGTTATATTATGGGTAAAGGATTCATCTTTTGATGGTGAGTATGAACAAAAAGAGGAGTTTTACTTTACAGTTGATGAAAAAGTTAAGCTTCCTATAAAGATAGAGAATGTTATTATAGACAAGGGAAATGAGATATTAAAGCATGAAGAAGTTATAATAGAGGTAAATGCTTCTGGGAGTTCTACTTTAAAATATAGCTTTATAATAAGAAAAGAAGGACAAGAAAGAGGACGAATAGATTATGGAAGCTGTAACTTTATAAAGTTCACACCACAAGAAGAAGGTAAGTTTGAAATAGAAGTAATGGTAAAAGATAAATATTCATTGAAGGAATATGATAGTCATAAAATTATATATATAAATTCCTATAATTTTTTTCCAGCAAACATAGATTATATTTTGATGCCATTAAATGAGTATTATGTTGCTGGTGATACTATAAAAATTAATATAATATCAATAAACACAAAAGACTTATTATTTAAGTATGTTTTGAAAATAAATGGACGTAAGATTGAAGAAACAGATTATGTAGAAAGTATAGAATATTACTTTATGGCCCCACACAGCGGCGTGTATGTGGTGGAAATATACGTTAAAAATAAGTTAAGTAATAAGGAATTTGATAATAAAAAAGAAGCTAGAATACCAGTTCATCAGGCTTTGCCAATTACTAATACAACTATAAAATGTAGTGATAGTCAAATAGAAATTAATAAGCCTATTATAGTTACTGTAGAGAATGAGGGTGGCAAGGATGTTATATATGAATTTTATTTGATGGAAGAAGATGAATGGTTTAAGGTTCAAAATTATAGTAAAAAGAATTATTATAGCTTTGTTCCTTTTAAAAAGGGAAAATATAGGATACTTGCTTTGTGTAAAAGCAGCTATAGGAAGTGTGCTTATGAAGATTATGATATTTTAGAATTTATTATTTAGAGGTGATATAAATATGAAGATAGATGACAATAAAAGAATAGAGCAATTTTATCAAATGCAGCTTATGACACAAATGTTTAAAGAGACCATGGGAGATTCTCCAGCTTTTGAAATGGTAATGCAAAGTTTAACTGAGGCTATGATGGATTCAAATGGCAATATGGATTTTTCTAGTCTAGGACTTACAGAGGATCAAACACAAAGTCTTGGATATGGGGGACAAGAAAGAGTTACAGCTGCCATAAAAGACATAAGTTCTAGTATGGAAAGTAACGATACAAAAATAGAAGAAGCTGTAGAAAAGGCTTCTAAAAAATATGGTATAGATAAGGAGCTTATAAATACAATCATCTATCATGAATCAAGATTTAAACCCAATGTAACATCTTCGGCGGGCGCAATGGGTTTAATGCAGCTGATGCCAGGAACAGCTAAAGCTATGGGGGTTGAGAATCCTTATGATATAGAAGACAATGTTATGGGTGGGACAAAACTTCTCAAGAACCTTTTAGATACCTATGGGAATAGTAAAGAATTAGCTTTAGCAGGATATAGTGCTGGGACAGGTACTGTAGAAAAGTTAGGGGTAAAGAGCAAAGAAGATATACATAAGTTACCTTATGAGTCTAGAGAGTTTATACAATATGTTATGAAAAACTACGGAAAGTAATTACTAGGGTTTAAGTTGTAATTTAAAGTTTATAATAAAAGTTTATAATATAGGAAGAAGTTTGCATAAGGTAAACTTCTTTTTGTTTTAAAGAATTGTAAAAGAAAGTAGTGGTAAAATATATATAAGAAATGGTATATTAATTTTGTATTTAAAAACAAGGGAGGAAAAATAGTGGAAAGATTAGATAAAGTACTTGCTAACTTAGGATTTGGAAGTAGAAAAGAAGTAAAAGCATTAGTAAAAAGCGGGAGAGTAGAAGTAGACGGAGAAGTAGTTAAAGACTCCTCAATTAGTATAGATCCAGAAAAAAGCATTGTAAAGGTAAATGGAGAGGAACTTTTATATAGAAAGTACATATATCTTATGATGAATAAGCCTGATGGAGTTATTTCGGCTACCTTTGACAACCGTGATGAAACGGTAATAGATTTATTAGATATAGATTATCAGGTATTTAAGCCATTCCCAGTAGGAAGGCTGGATAAAGATACCGTAGGATTACTGCTTATTACAAATGATGGAGATTTAAATCACAAGTTAATTTCTCCTAAATGGCATGTAGATAAGGTGTATTATGCTGAAATAGATAAAGAAGTAAATGAGGCGGATATTGAGGCTTTTAAAAAGGGTGTAGTTTTGGATGATGATTATAAATGTCTTCCTGCAAAACTTGAAATAGTAGAGGCAGATGAAAATGGCTCTAAAGTGTATATAACCATACAAGAAGGAAAATTCCATCAAGTAAAAAGGATGTTTCAGGCTAGGGAAAAGGAAGTAGTTTATTTGCAGAGAGTTAAGTTTGGTAGTTTATCTTTAGATGATGAACTTATGGAAGGAGAATATAGAGAACTTACAGAAGAAGAATTAGAAACACTCAAAGATATATAAAAATTGAAGGTTTTTATTTCATTTAATAAAAATTTTAAAATGAAATTTTCAAATATCACTTGAATTTAAATTAGTATTCTTATATAATTAGTTATGCAAGAATAAATAAAAGAATGAATAGCCCCCTTTTATTTATTAAAAAACAACCCATGCCCCAATGGGTTGTTTTATTTTTTTGTAAAATAATAAACTGCATCAAAGATTTTTACAAATTATACAATGTAAACGATAAAAATTATAATATATGTGCTATAATAGAGAAAACGCATTAAATAAAGTGGGGTATGTTAATTTATATCGAAATTACAGGTTTTTATAAATTACATAAGAAAATATCTTAATTATGAATAAGGAGCTGAAAATCATGGGAAATTTTAGTTCAAAGGTTGAAAGTAAAGAAATGGATTTTTTATGTGATGCAATTTTGACTTTAGAGACTAGGGAAGAGTGTTATAGATTGTTCGATGATATTTGCACTATAAATGAAATACAAGTTCTTAGTCAAAGATTACAAGTGGCAAAGATGTTAAAAGAAAAGAGAACTTATCAAGATATATCAGCGTCAACAGGAGCAAGTACTGCAACTATAAGTAGAGTAAATAGATGTTTAAATTATGGAAGCGAAGGATATAGAATAGTATTAAAAAGACTTGAAGAAAAAGAAGAAGCTTAAAATTAAAATTCGAAGCAGTATTTAGAGTTAAGAAGTTAGGTGCTAGGAGCTAAGAATTATAAAAATTTCACGTATGGAAATTTTCTATAATTCTTAGCATCTAGCACCTTATTTTTATTTCTAAAAACTGTTTTACGTTTTATTTAAATTTACAAAAGTATTAAGAAATTGTAAAAGTTATTAGAAAAACATGAAAATATAAAATTATGAGAAAATTTGAAAAAAATGGGAGGAATTAATGAAGTATAGCAGAATATATATATGTATTAAAGTGCTAAAAGGGGTTGATAAAATGAAGGATTTGAAAAATGATTTATTCAAAAATATAGATTTATCTTTAGATGAATTGATACGTTTAAGAAGAGATTTTCATAAGTATGCAGAAAGTGGATGGACTGAGTTTAGAACTGGATCGAAAATAGCAGAGTACTTAGAAGCGCTTGGATTAGAAGTGAAAGTTGGCGAAGAAGTTATAGATATAGACTCTATGATGGGAGTTCCAGGTAGAGAAGTCTTAGAAGAATACAAGAAGAGAGCGCTTTCACAAGGCGCAAAAGAGAAGTATTTAAATCTAATGAAAAACGGAGCAACTGGAGTAGTTGGAATATTAGATACAGAAAAAGAGGGGGCAACTATTGCATTTAGATTTGATATAGACTCTTTAGAGGGGATAGAAAGTGAGGATATAACTCATAGACCTATAAATGAAGGATTTGTTTCAATAAACAAAGGTAATATGCATGCTTGCGGTCATGATGGACATGCAGCTATAGGATTAGTGCTGGCAAAAGCAATGAATAATATAAAGGAACAATTAAAGGGAAAAATTTTATTTGTATTTCAACCAGCAGAAGAGGGCACTAGAGGAGCTTATTCTATGGTTAATAAAGGAGTTTTTAATGATGTTAATTATTTATTTACTGGACATATAGGATTTAAGTCTGGAAAATTAGGAGAACTTGTTGTAAATACAGGGGGATTTTTATCCACAACAAAGCTTGATGTACATTATAAAGGAAGATCAAGTCATGCGGGAGCTACCCCTGAAAAGGGAAAAAATGCACTACTTGCAGCAGCCACAGCGGCATTGAATTTGCATACTTTATGTCAGCATGGAGATGGCACAGCGAGAATAAATGTAGGTGTTTTAAAAGCAGGAACAGGAAGAAATGTAGTACCAGATAGAGCAGAAATGAAAATAGAAACTAGAGGGGAAACAACTGAAATCAATGACTATATTACGCAAAGAGCAATAAAAATACTTGAAGGTGCAGCAAATATGTATGATGTAACCTGTGAGATTACTTTAGCAGGAAAAGCAGAAAGTGGATATAGCGACAAGGAATTATCTTTATTAGTGAAAGAAGCATCAAGTGAAGTTCCGGATATAACTAATACAGTAGAATATACAAGTTTATCTGGCTCAGAAGATGCAACTTACATGATGAATAAGGTTCAACAAAATAAGGGGAAAGCAGTTTATTTAATGTTTGGTACTGAAAGGACAGCAGATCATCATAATAATGGATTTGATTTTAACGAAGAGGTTTTAAAAGTAGCTGTAAAAGTTTATATGATGACTGTCCTAAAGCTTTATGAAAAGGAGGGGAATTAGCTGTTTATTAATGTTGTTTGTTGAATCTTAATTAATAAACTTTAATTATGTTAGGAGGGGGACTATGGAAACTAATAAAAATGTAAAAACCGTTCAAAAGACAGGGGGATTTCTAGGTTGGGTGGAAAGAGTAGGGAATAAAATCCCTCACCCATTTATGCTATTCATAGGTCTTATTGTATTGATATGGGTGATATCTGTAGTTTGTGGAATGACTGGTGTTCAAGTAACAGATCCTGTAACTAACAAACCTGTTATTGCCAAAAATCTTTTATCAAGAGAAGGCATAGTATTTATGCTGGAAAGCATGATTAAAAACTTCACAGGTTTTGCACCACTTGGTCTTGTTCTTACCATGACACTTGGTATTGGAATGGCAGAACATGTAGGCTTTATGGGAACTTTCATGAAAGAAACTATAATGGGAGCTTCTCCTAAAGTAATAACATTTGCAGTTGCAGTAATTGGTATATGTGGAAATATAGCATCAGATGCAGCCATTGTAATAATTCCACCTATAGCGGCAGTTATATTTGCGTCCATGGGAAGGCATCCAATAGCAGGTATTGCTCTTGGGTATGCTGCCACTACAGCGGGATTTAGTGCAAACTTAATTGTAGCTGGTACAGATGCTCTACTTGCAGGGATTTCTACAGAAGCAGTTCATTTAGTAAATAAAAACATATCTGTAACGCCTGTAGATAACTGGTATTTCATGTTTGTATCAACTTTCTTACTGGCAATTATATGTACTATAGTTACAGAAAAGATTGTAGAACCAAGACTTGGGAAGTATACAGGAAAGAAACAAGTTGAAAATAAACCTTCAACACCTGAAGAAAAGAGAGGTCTTAAAAAAGCTGGAGTTGCTGCGCTTATATATATAGCTATAGTAGTTATTGCAGTAGTTCCCAAAAACGGATTGTTAAGAAATCCTAAAACTCATGGAATTATTCCATCACCATTTTTAAATTCAATCATTCCATTACTATTATTCTTATTTGTCATAGTATCTGTAATATATGGAAGAGAAGTAGGCAAAATAAAGACTTCTGGAGATATTCCTAAATTTATGTCTGTAGCTATAAAAGACATGGCATCTTATATTGTACTTGTATTTGTTATAGGACAATTTATAGCGTACTTTAACTGGAGTAACTTGGGATATATTTTAGCTGTAAATGGAGCCAATGCATTAAAGGCAGCCAATTTAACAGGTGTTCCATTATTCGTATTATTTATTCTACTTACTGCATTTATAAATCTATTTATAGGCAGTGGTTCAGCAAAATGGGCATTACTTGCACCGATATTTGTGCCAATGTTTTATATGCTTGGTTACCATCCAGCATTAACACAGCTATTTTATAGAATAGGTGATTCAACTACTAATATAATATCGCCATTATTCCCATACTTCCCAATCGTATTAGGCTTTGTAAACGAATATGATGAGGAAGCAGGGGTAGGAACAGTTCTATCAACCAGTATACCGTACAGTTTAATAATGCTCGTTGCATGGATTATATTTGTAATGATATGGTATGCACTTGGATTGCCAATAGGACCTGGAGTAAGTGTTAAGTAATAAGATTTTCAATATAAGTTTTATCAAATTTAGTCGATAATAATAACTATCAAGAATGTTAAAAGTTTTTAAATCCTCAAGTACTGATTCGATTATCAGCACTTGAGGATTTAAGACTAGAGATTGAAAATTGGAAATAGGGATTGTTATAATGGGGGGATTATATATGATAAATTTAGATACAAGTTCTAGAGTCAGTGTACAGCTTGATTCTATGATAGAGGATATTACTGAAGGGATAATTAACATAAGAAGAGAAATTCATAGGCATCCTGAACTTGGTATGAATGAGCATAAGACGGCTAAGATAGTTGAGGAAAGTCTGAAGGGATTAGGACTTGAAGTTGAAACTGGAGTGGGAAAAACTGGAGTGGTGGCGCTTTTAAGAGGGAAAGAAAATGGAAAGACAATTCTTTTAAGAGCTGATATGGATGCACTTCCTATAGATGAACAGGCAGATATTCTATTTAAATCACAGGTTCCAGGAGTGATGCATGCTTGTGGGCACGATGTTCATACTTCAATTTTGATAGGAACAGCCAAGGTGTTATCTCAAATGAAAGATGAAATAAGAGGCAATATAAAATTTGTATTTCAGCCTGCGGAGGAGTGCAATCCAACAGGTGGTGCAAATTACATGATAGAGGATGGCGTGCTTGAAAATCCTAAAGTAGATGCGGCAGTAGCACTTCACGTATGGGATATTCCAGTGGGTAAGGTGGCACTGAAAACTGGAGTTATGATGGCTCAATCTGATAGAATATTTATAAAGGTTAAGGGGAAAAGTGCTCATGGATCGGCACCACATCAAGGAGCAGATGCGATAGTTGCGGCTGGACATGTAATTACTGCTCTTCAAACCATAGTAAGCAGAAATGTAAATCCACTAGACAGTGCAGTGGTGACACTTGGAGTTATAAGAGGTGGGTACAGATATAATGTAATACCAGATGGAGTAGAAATGGAGGGAACCGTAAGGACCTTTGCACCAGAAGTGGCAAACATGATGCCTGGTAGAATTGAAAACATAATAAAGAATATATGTGGGGCTTTAGGATGTGATTATGAATTTAAATATGTATTAGGATATCCGCTCACTTATAATGATAAGGAACTTACTAATGAAGTTATTGAAGGACTTAGAGAGTATATTGGAGAAGAAAATGTATTGATACCTGAAAGGCCAGCTACAGGGGCGGAAGACTTTGCTTTCTTTAATAATCATATTCCTTGTACATTTATGTGGGCAGGATGCAAGTCGGAGATAAATGAAAATTTTTGTGTATTACACAATCCTAATTTTGTTTGCGATGAAAGGGTTATACCAGTTGGGATTAAGGCAATGTGTGCTGCGGCACTAAAACTTGGTGATATTTAAAACGCAAAATTTGTATTTATTCAAATGGTCACTTTATAAAAAGTCAGCGTAGGCTGGCTTTTTTTATTGTAGCTAAAAATTGGACAGTAGAAATTCAAAATAGTTATGATTAAATGCCTAGTAAAATGTTATAATATAAGACGAACTAGAAATTAATAAAGCAAATTTTGGGAGTGAGTTATATGGATTTGAGAAAGTTACTTAATAAGGAACAGTATGAGGCAGCATCAACTGTAGATGGGCCACTACTCATCTTAGCAGGGGCAGGTTCTGGGAAAACAAGAGTACTTACATATAGAATTGCAAATTTAATAAAAAACTTAGATGTCTATCCTTCACAAATTCTCGCTATTACATTTACAAATAAAGCGGCTAAGGAAATGAAGGAAAGAGTAAAAAATATAGTTGGAAATGAAGCAGAAAATATGTGGATATCCACTTTTCACTCTACATGTGTAAAAATACTTAGAAGAGAAATAGAGAAGCTTGGATACAATAAAAACTTTGCTATATACGATAGCTACGATCAAAAGACGCTTATGAAAGAATGTATTAAGGAACTAAATATAAATGATAAGGATATAGATGAGAAACAAATTATAAATAAAATAGGAGAACAAAAGGATAATCTTATATCTCCAGAGCAATTTAAAAGGGAAAATGAAGGTAATTATAGAACTAATAAAATAGCAGATGTATACCTTTTATATCAAAAGAAGTTAAAGAGTAATAATGCATTAGATTTTGATGATTTGATATACAAAACTGTTGAGTTATTTAGAAAGAATTCAGATGTTTTAGAGTTTTATCAAAGAAAATTTAAATACATAATGGTAGACGAGTATCAAGATACCAATAAATGTCAGTACGAGTTTACAAAACTACTGGCAGCAGCTCATAGAAATATATGTGTTGTGGGTGACGATGATCAATGTATATATGCTTGGAGAGGTGCCGACATAAGAAATATACTAGATTTTGAAAAGGACTATCCTGAGGCAAAGGTTGTAAAATTAGAACAAAATTACAGGTCAACTCCAAATATTTTATATGCAGCTAATGGAGTTATAAAAAATAATAGCGAAAGAAAAAATAAAGCGCTTAGGCCCTATAATGAAAATATAATGGGAGAAAGTATAAAGGTATATAGAGCAGGTTCTGACATAGATGAGGCTCAATTCATATGCAGCGAAATAAAGAAAATAAGGGATGCTGAAAACAAAAGCTATAATCAAATGTCTATTCTTTATAGAACCAACGCTCAATCTCGTATATTTGAAGAAGTTTTTATGAGAAACCAAATACCTTATAAAATAGTAGGTGGACTTAGATTTTATGATAGAAAAGAAATTAAAGATATAATGGGATACTTAAGGCTTATAAATAATCCACTGGATGATATAAGTTTGAAGAGAATAATAAATGTACCTAAAAGAGGTATAGGTGATAGTACCGTTGATAAACTTCAAGAGTTTGCAGTTGATATGGACGAATGTATGTATAGTGTACTTTTAGATGCAGAGAATATTGGACTTTCAGCTAGAGCAGTATCTTCTATAAATAAATTTGTAGGACTTATAAATAGCTTTATAAGAAAAAAGGATGAAGTATCTGTATCAAAGCTTATTCAAGAAATTTTACAAACTACAGGATACATTGATGAACTTCAAAAATCTAAGGATATAGAAGATTTAACTAGACTTGAAAATTTAAAGGAATTAGTTTCTGCTGCAGTAGACTTTGAAAGTGGATCAGATGACAAGAGTTTATCCGCTTTTTTAGAGCAAGTGACACTAGTATCTGATGTGGATAACTATAGTGAAGATGTAGATGCTATAGTACTTATGACAGTGCATAGCGCTAAGGGATTAGAATTCGATGTAGTATTTATGGCAGGGATGGAAAATGGGATATTTCCAGGAGCTCAATCCATAAGTAATCCAGCAGAAATGGAGGAATCCAGAAGACTTTGCTATGTAGGAATTACAAGAGCTAAGGAAAGGCTTTATATGACTTCAGCATCTTCAAGAAGGGTATTTGGAAGATTTGTAAACTATCCAGAGTCGGATTTTATAAGGGAAATACCTGTGAATTTAAAAGAGGATATAGGCCCACGTAATTCATTTAATAGATATATGAACGAAAATAATAATTATATAAATAGAAATAACAGTCAGGTAAATACTAATATAACTAGACAAAATGTTCAAAGGGAAGCTGCTGCTGAAAGTAATAGTAATAAGTTAACTCAATTTGATGCAACTCCTGGGAAAAAGGTAAGGCATGGTAAGTTCGGAATAGGAACTATAGTAAGTGCAGTTAAAAGCGGAGAAGATGTAAAACTAACAATTGCATTTGATAGAATGGGAGTTAAAATATTGATGTTAAGTGTAGCTCCTTTAGAGGCGGTTTAGAGGAGGGCTAAGGCATGGAAAGTCTTGAACTAAAGAAAAGAGAAATAGAAGAACTTATAGAGGAACTTAATAGATATGCTTATGAATATTATGTATTAGATAATCCTTCTATATCCGATAAAGAATATGATAAAAAGTATGATAAGCTAAAGTTATTAGAAAAAGAAATAGGACACATATTGCCGTATTCTCCAACTCAAAGGGTTGGAGATGTGGTGCTGACCCAATTTCAAAAATATACTCATAAGGCAAGACTTTGGAGCCTTGATAAAGCTCAAAGCATTCAAGAATTAAAGGATTGGCACAATAAAAATATTAAGGCCGTAAATGATTATAATTCAATTCATGAGGAAAAGCTTCCAGAGATTACTTATATAATCACAAAAAAGTTTGATGGACTCAGTATAAATTGTACTTATGATGAGTCTGGGGTGTTATCTAAAGCTGCAACTAGAGGTACTGGTGAAGTTGGGGAAGACATAACAATGCAGGCTAAGACTATCAAAACATTACCATTAAAAATAGATAATTATAGCTTGATTGAAGTTCATGGAGAAGCTATAATGACTAAGGATGCTTTTGATGAATATAATAAAGAAGCCTTAGCTCCATTAAAAAATTTAAGAAATGGGGCAGCGGGAGCATTGAGAAATTTAGACGTAAGGGAAACTGCTAGAAGGAACCTTTCAGCTTTTTTCTATGATGTAGGATATAATGAGGGCAAACCTTTTGAAAGCTATACTGAAATGATGAATTTTATTAAAAACATGGGACTTCCTATTGATAATTATATAAAGGCTTGTAAAAATGTAGATGAAATTCAAGAAGAAATAGCTTACATAGAAAGTGTTAGAAATGATTTAAATTATGACATAGATGGAATAGTTATTGCAATTGATGATGTTAAAACAAGAGAAGTTTTAGGATACACTATTAAATTTCCTAAATGGTCAATAGCTTATAAATTTGAAGCAGAAGAAGCTTCAACTACATTATTAGATGTGGAGTGGAACGTAGGCAGAAGTGGAAGAGTAACTCCTACAGCATTGCTAAAACCTGTAGAACTTGCAGGAGCCACTATAAAAAGAGCCACATTAAATAATATGGATGATATAAAAAGAAAAGGTGTAAAAATAGGCTGTGATGTATTTATTAGAAGATCCAATGACGTAATACCTGAAATAATGGGAGTTGTAGAAGAAACTTTATCTAATGGGAAAGAGATAGAGACACCAAGTGAGTGTCCATATTGCGGCAGTGAGCTTATACAAGAAGGTGTGCACTATTTTTGTGAGAATACATTATCTTGTAAACCTCAAATGGTAAAAAGTATAGTTCATTTTGCAAATCGTGAGGGAATGAACATAGAAGGTTTTAGTGAAAAAACTGCAGAGCAATTTTTTGAAAAACTTAATATAAAATCAATTGCTGATTTATATAGAATAACTAAAGAGGAATTGCTTACTTTAGATAAGTTTGGAGAAAAGAAGGCTCAAAATATACTAAATGCATTGGAAAAAAGCAAAAGACCAGAATTATCTTCATTCATATATGCATTAGGTATTCCAAATGTAGGGAAAAAGACTGCAAAGGATTTAGTAAAAAGATTTAAAAGTTTAAGAAACATAATTGATGCAAACTTTGAGGAACTTATATCCGTAGAAGATGTAGGGGACATAGTTGCAAGAAGTGTAATAGATTTTTTTAATCAAGAGAAAATAATAAAAAGCATTGAAGAATTATTAAGTCTTGGCATAGAACCTATATCAGATGATTTGGAAGTAATGGAACATAGTGTGTTTTCAAATAAGACAGTGGTAGTTACAGGAGCTTTACAAAAATATAGTAGAAACGAAATAAAAGAAAAACTAGAAGCTTTAGGAGCAAAGGTATCTGGCAGTGTTAGTAAAAAAACAGATTATGTACTTGCAGGTGAAGATGCAGGATCAAAGTACGACAAAGCTGTGGAACTTGGAATAAAAATACTTAACGAAGAGGAATTTGAAAAACTTATGGAAGATCAGGTATAAAAGAAAAGGTATATGAGAGAAACTGGAGGAGAATAAAATGAGGAAAACAGTAGATGTGCTAGGATGGGGGTTTGTTTTAATAACTACGTTAGCATTAATACTTACAATATTAACAACTTATCAATTTGTTTATATAAAGTATTTTTATGGTTATTATGCTTTACAATGGTGTATTTTCTTTACAATGTTGGTATGGAGCATAAAACTTATAGATTTTAAGGGTGGACTAACAAATAAAGTATATCCTTTAATATGTATATTTTTTGCTGCAGGAAGTATATTTTTTATATTTATGAATGTACAATAATTTAAGCCAACCTTGCATATAATGTATGAGGTTGGCTTAAAATGTTATATGGTATATAATTTGTATTTTTTATGATACAATATAAGAGTTTAAAAAAATTTAATGTAGAAAGAGAGGGAATGTAAATGGCTGTTTCTAAAAAAGATGTGGAATATGTAGCTGAACTCGCTAGAATAGAGCTTACAGAAGAGGAAAAAGAAGGTCTTCTTGTGGATTTGAATAATGTTCTAAATTATATGGAAAAGTTAAATGAGCTTAATACAGATGACACTGATATAATAGTTAATCCATACTATATCGAAAACAAATTTAGAGAAGACGAAGTAGAGGAATCTATGAATATAGAAGATGTAATGAACAATGCTCCAGAAAGATTAGAGGAGTATATAAAGGTTCCAAATGTAATAGAAAACTAAAAATTGCATTTTAAAAGGAGGGAACAGATATAATGGAATTATATAATCTTACAGCCCATGAGCTGAAAGATAAAATTAAAACTAAAGAAGTAAAAGTTGAAGAAGTAGTACATAGTTATTTAAATAGAATAGAAAAAGTTGATTCTACTTTAGGCTCATATCTATATGTGGCAGGAGAAGAAGCTTTAAATAAGGCAAAAGAATTAGACAGTAAAATAGCTAGTGGAGAAGAACTTAAAAGCCTTACAGGAATTCCTGTAGCTATAAAAGATAACATAAGTGTAAGAGGTATGCAAAATACTTGTGCATCTAAAATACTTGAAGGGTATAAGGCTCCTTATGATGCTCATGTTATAGAGAAAATAAAAGAGCAAGATGGAATAATACTTGGAAAATTAAATATGGATGAGTTTGCAATGGGATCGTCAAGTGAAAATAGTGCATATAAGTTAGTGAGAAATCCTTGGGATACAGATAGAGTACCAGGAGGTTCTTCAGGAGGGAGTGCGGCTTGTGTTTCAGGACTTGAGGCGCCATTAGCTCTTGGAACAGATACTGGTGGTTCAGTTAGACAGCCAGCAGCTCTATGTGGAGTAGTTGGACTAAAACCTACTTATGGAAGAATCTCTAGGTATGGGGCAGTGGCCTTTGGATCTACATTAGATCAAGTAGGAATAATTTCAAGAGATGTAGAGGATTCTGCATTGTTAGCTCAAAATATTTCAGGATTAGATAAGAGAGACTTTACAACAGCTCCTATAGAAGTTATTGATTATTCTAAAGCTTTATCTAAGGATTTAAGAGGTAAAAAAATAGGTATCCCAAAAGAGTTCTTTGGAGAGGGACTTAGTGATGAAGTTAGAAAAACCGTGGAAGAAGCTATAAAGGTATTAAAGGAAAATGGAGCGGATGTAAAAGAATGTTCACTTCCTTTAACTGATTATGCTCTTGCGGCTTATTATATAATTTCTAGTGCTGAAGCTTCATCAAACCTTGCAAGATTTGATGGAATAAGATATGGATACAGAACAGAAAACTCAAAAAATGCTGTAGATATCTATTTCAAATCCAGAGATGAAGGATTTGGATCAGAGGTAAAGAGAAGAATAATGCTTGGAACTTATGTTTTATCGGCAGGGTACTATGATGCTTATTATAAAAAGGCACTAAAAGTTAGAAACTTGATAAAGCAAGATTATGAAAGAATATTTAAAGAGTTTGATGCAATAGTATGTCCAACTTCTCCAACACCTGCATTTAAGATAGGAGAAAAATCAGATAATGTTATGGAGATGTATTTATCTGATGTATATACTGTGCCAGTAAGTGTAGCAGGGCTTCCAGCTATCTCAGTACCATGTGGAATAGTAAATGGATTACCAGTAGGACTTCAAATAATAAGTAACTACTACAGAGAAGATATATTATTTAATTTAGCATATAGTTTTGAACAATCAACTAATTGGCACACCATGAAGCCAAGTATTTAATTAATAGTTGGTATTTAGGGCTTTTAAGAATTGAAAAAAGGAGTGGAAAAGATAGATGGAATTTGAAGCGGTAATAGGTCTTGAAGTTCATGCAGAACTTTCTACAAAGACTAAAATATATTGCGGATGTACAACTGAGTTTGGTGGGAAACCAAATACTCACGTATGTCCAGTATGCTTAGGCCTTCCAGGCTCACTACCACAGTTAAATAAAAGGGTAGTGGATTATGCTATAAAGGCAGGATTAGCTCTTAATTGTTCTATAAATCAGGTAAGCAGAATGGATAGAAAAAATTACTTTTATCCAGATTGTCCTAAGAACTATCAGATAACTCAAGATGAAATTCCAATATGCAGAGATGGCTATATAGAAATAGAGCTTGAAAGTGGAGAAAAGAAAAAGATAGGTATTCAAAGAATACATATGGAGGAAGATGCAGGTAAGTTACTTCATACAGGTAATGGAACATTAGTAGATTATAATAGAGCAGGAGTGCCTCTTATAGAAATAGTATCAAACCCTGATATTAGGACACCAGAAGAAGCAACCTTATATCTTCAAAAGCTTAGAAGTATATTATCTTCTATTGAAGTATCTGATTGTAAGATGGAAGAGGGTTCTTTAAGATGTGATGGTAACATATCTGTTATGCCAAAGGGCAGCGATGTATTTGGAACTAGGGTTGAGATAAAAAACATGAATTCATTTAAAGCTCTTGAAAAAGCTTTAAGATATGAATATGATAGACAAATTGAGGCTAATAAAAATGGAGAAAAGATTGAGCCAGAAACAAGAAGATGGGATGAATCGAATAATGTAACTATAGTTATGAGAAATAAAGAGCAAGCAAATGACTATAGATATTTCCCTGAAGGAGATTTGGTAACTCTTAATATATCTGATGAGTGGATAGAAGAGGTTAGAAAAACGATACCTGAGCTTCCACATGAGAAGCAAGAGAGATTTGCTCGCGAATATGGTATTCCTAAATATGATGCATCAGTTCTTACGCTAACTACAGCTATGGCAGAGTTCTTTGAAAGTACTGCGAAGCTATCTAATGACGCTAAGGCAACGTCTAACTGGCTTATGGGGGATATTTCAAGAATAATAAATGAAAAGGCTATAACTATAGCAGAAGTTAAATTTACTCCAGAACATTTATCAGAACTTATAAGGCTTATAGGCGCAGGGACTATTTCAAATAATATAGGTAAAAAAGTTATAGAAGAAATGTTTGAAACAGGAAAGTCTCCAAAGGTCATAGTAGAAGAAAAGGGACTAGTACAAAATAATGATGAGGGAGCTATACTTGAAGTGGTTAGAAAGATAATAGCAAATAATCCTCAATCTATAGAAGATTTTAAAAATGGTAAAACAAGAGCTATAGGCTTCTTAGTAGGGCTCGTAATGAAAGAAACTAAAGGTAAAGCAAACCCTCAAATAGTAAATAAACTTGTAAGTGAAGAAGTAAGTAAAGCTTAATAAAAATTCCCCATATAGGTTATGGGGAATTTTTTTATTTAGTAACTTCTTCTTGAGTTTGTAAGTCTTTAGATGAATCAGGAACATTAAACTTTTCACATAAGTTGTGCATATGCACGTTTAACTTTTCTAGCAAATAATTTTTATATTTCAATTGATTATATACCTGCTGTAATGTTACAAATCCCCATACAACTACAAATATTAATATGCACATAGATATTATAGCAAGTATTTCTAATGCTAAAATCATATAAATTTCCCTCCAGTAGATGAAAACTTGTAATAAAATTATACCATAGAAATAAATTGTAACCTATAGTAAGTTATTTTGGAAATTAATATTCCTCTAGTTCATATAATATTAATAATCAATATTTGGGGGGAATTAATGAGGGATAAATTTTACAAAGTTTATTTTAAGTTAATACAAGCAGACGAAAATAAAGCTATTTCAATTCTAAATAGGATAAGTACGGATAAAATATTTCATAATTTAATTAAGGTATGTTGGAAGAATAATATACAATATCGTGTTGTTTTAAAAAATAATGAAATGCTTATGATGTATTTAGAGGGAAAAGAAGATAGTGTTTTTTTTAACTTTTCTAAAGAAAAGATGATATTTGAGGAAACATTTGAATGTTTTTTAACACAGGCACTAAAATATAATGCTAAAAAATCTATATTTATAACTATCGGTATATTTGAAAATAAAATAATAAAAAGTCCCACTTTAGTTATCCATAGAAATATAAAACTTATAGATAGATATACATTTATAAGACATCAAGTAGGATTGTCAGGAGATATTTGCAGCAATTTAAAGGAGAATAATTTTAAGTTTTATAGATATTTACCGATTTATTAAAATAAACAAAATATATATTTTGTTTATTTTTTTTTGCTTGGGTAATAATTATTAATAAGTAAAGGAGAGAGTAAAATGAAAAAAATTATAGCAATAGCTATAACAATATGTATTTTATTAAGTGGATGTATAGAAAAAAAACAAAGTTTTAATGAAAATGTATTAAATAAAGAGTACATAACCTATGCTGTGATAAATATGCCTAAGTACTTAAATATGAAAGCTGCTTATGATGATAATTCGCTGGAAATATTAAATTCTACATTTGAAGGGCTTGTAAAAAAGGATGATGAGGGAAATATAGTCCCAGGTATTGCAGAGAAGTGGGAAATAAGCAAAGATAAAACTACTTATAAATTTTATATAAGAGACGATGCATATTTTAGCAATGGAGAACCTATAACCGCAGAAACCTTTAAGGTGTTCTTTTCTGAACTTTTAAATAAAGAAACTGATAATCCTTTAGAATATGAATTGTTTTGCATATTCGGTGCAGAAACTTATAAAAATGGCAAGGTTGATTTTAGCAATGTAGCTATAAATAGTATAGAAAATAATATTCTTCAAATAAAACTTAATAGTCCTTGTAGCTTTTTTCTGGAGTTACTTGCTAACCCTATATATGGGATAAGGGAATTGGATGATAAAATTAATAATTGGGGAATTAACTATTCTACTTTAAAGTATTCAGGACAATATATAATAAAAGACATAAATGGTGATGAGATAAATCTAGTGCCTAATGAAAAGTATTGGGGAATTACGCCAAGTAATAAGATAAAAATTGTTAAGGTTGAAAGTGATGAAGATGCACTTGTAAATCTTCAATTAGGAAAAGTTGATTTATTTAAAAGTGAGCATTTGAGTAGTATAGGAAATATACTAGAAGATCCATTAAAGAATGAATCTTATAAGTTTCAATATTTAGTATTTAACTTAAAGGAAAATAAGGTCCCATATAACGTAAGAAAGGTTATAAAAGAAGTCTTAAACAAAGAAAAAATTTATAATGAATTATTGAAAGATGAAGCTGCACCTATAAATGGATTTATGAATTTACAGCAGAAGGGTAAAAATGGGACTAAAAACAATGCAAGCAATATTGAGTTAGATATCAAACCTACGTTGAAATTTATATTTAAGGATACAGTAGAAGATAAAAAGGTAGCGAGTTATTTAAAGTCTAACATAGAGAAAAAATCAAATATAACTATAGAATTAAAGGAATATAGCGAGGATGACTTTTTTAAACATATAAATAATGGTGAGTATGATATGGCCCTTATGAAATATGGTAAAGAGTATGATAATGTTATGAGTATATTTGAAAAGTTCACTTATAATAATCCTTTTAATTATTCAAGATATAATAATTCTTTATATAATGGATATGTGAATTTACTTAGAACAAATAAAGATACTAATAAAAAAGGTGAGCTACAAAATAAGTGTTTTGAGATATTAGAAGAAGATATTCCTGCAATCCCCTTATATTCAAATAATATATATGTTTATAAAAATAAATATATTGAAGGATTAAGGTTGAACTATAAATTCTATATAAATTTCGAGTCACTTTTAATAAATAAAAATATAATTTAAAAAAGCTCCTCCTAATTTATGGGAGGAACTTTTTTTGTAGATTCCTTTTCAATGTAATAACCGCATTTTTCATTGGTAATTACACAATTGGAGGCACTAAGTATAGTATTAAAAGTACATATTCCGTCTCTTTCATACATACAGTTTTCAGAACAATTTATGTTCATCATAGTTATTACCTCCTATACAAAGGGTGGTTAATAAGAGGAAAATTAGTTGTACTGTAGGGTGATTTTAGTATGTGTATTTATATATAAAATATTTTATAAAAATAATTACTTAATTACCATAAAATTTAAAATGCCTCATGATTATTTAAAAATATATATAAGAAAAATATAAACATATTTTTTTCGCTATAAAATGAATCCTTAGGAGTTTTAAATATACCTTTTCGTTCACTAAATTTTATTTCCTTTAAGAATACAGGTGATATTTCTATGCCATCTGGCGTTGGTATTGAATGCATTTTAAAGTTATCTTCATCAAGCAAGTCTTCGCTATTTAGTGAAAAGTTAATATACCTTTCTCTATCATCTAATGAAGGCGCTTCAGGCCAACTTAATATTATGCCTGATTCAACTAACTGCTTTTTAAATACATTCAATAAAATACGATTTCCGCTGGATTCTGAATTAGAATTTCCCTCGCTAAAAAACTTGTTATAAGCAAGTAAGGACATTATATATAAGTTAATTTCTTCTGCAGAGTAAACCATTTTATCCTTATCTGTATCCTTTATAAACAAACTTAAATCCTCATTGTAGAGACTCAAAATGCTCTCGTATATACTACTATACAAGTCTTTGAATTTTAATATGCCTGTATTTTTATAGAACATTATATAGTTAAGAGAACATAGACATTGATTTTCAAAATTACGTTTCTTTTGTAATATTGTGTATTCTTCATAGTTTTCTTGGATAAGTTCTAATAAATCCAATAGTATGCATTTTATATCTTCGTCTTTATAATATTCATACATTATATTGAATCCCAAGGCTAATTTTATTATTTCATCCATGTCTAAGTTGTATAATTCATCTTTATAGTTCTTAAACATATTTAGAATATCTAGTGAAAAGTTTTTAAATTCTTCACTATCTTTATCTTCATAAAGAGAAGCTTTGTAAAAAGCAGCCATTAAAAAGCTTTGGTCAGAAAATTTAAATTCAGCGTATTTGCTTTCAAATTTTAATTCATTTTCATCTTCAGGCGTTATATTAATTTTATCTACGAATACCCCATTCTCATCTCTTAAGTAAGAAAAGTAAAATTGGAGTTGTCTTTTAGTGAGTTTTGCATACAAACCACAATGGGAATATTTCGATTCGTCTAGGTCTTTAAATTTGGAATAGTAATCTGATAGTTCTAAAAGTGCTAAAGACATAAATGCATTAGAGCTTATTAATACATCCTTTTTTAATTTTTTAATATCCCAAAGTAGTTTGCCATCTGTGCTTATTTTAGGATCAGCTTTTTTATATATACATATAAGTGGGTATGAACCTTTAATTAAACTCAGTTCGCTCTGATGAAGGTTCTTTATTTTAAAGTCCTTGCGTGAAGTTGTAAGCCCTCCTCCAGTGTGTAACACGATATGTTTCATAGCTTCTTTTGATAAATGAAATAGTTGATTCTTAATATTTTGTTCGGTCAAACTATTAATTCTAAGGAATGGTCCCATATACCTCAATTTAACACCTACTCTAAAATTAATCCTTATATAAATAATATGAGTGAAAGTGCAAAATGTTGATTATTTATTTTAAACTGTGGACATTTAATTTATATGTAGGTAAAATGAAGAATATAATGACAATTATGTAATGTAAATAGGTGGTGGAATTTATTAAAATGAATAAAAAATTAGTTGTTGCAAGTAATAATACACATAAAATAAGTGAAATAAAAGCTATATTATCAAAATTAAATATAGAAGTAATTTCGCTAAGGGAAGCAAATATTGATATTGATGTAGAAGAAGATGGTATAACTTTCATAGATAATGCACGAAAAAAGGCACAGGTAATATTTGATATGCTAAAAGGGGAGGCTATGGTACTGGCAGATGATTCAGGTATAGCTGTAGAGGCCTTAGATGGAGCTCCTGGGGTGTTTTCAGCTAGATTTGCGGGAGAACATGGCAATGATAAAAGAAATAATCAGAAGCTGTTAAAACTAATGGAAGGAAAGCAAAACAGAAAAGCTAAATTTGTATGTGCCATGGTACTCTTTATAAATGGAGATAATGTGATTGAAGTACAAGGGGAAGTTCATGGTGTGGTTGCTGAGGAAGTTAAGGGGAATGAGGGATTTGGATATGATCCGATATTTTATATACCTCAATATGCAAAAACCTTTGGAGAACTTAGTTCAACTATAAAAAATACTATGAGTCATAGAGCGCAGGCCTTAAATAAACTAGAAGATGCCTTTAAGGAATATTTACAGGGGGAATAAAAAAATTGCTAATAGGAGTTGTAAGTGATACACATAGGCATACATGGATTATAGAAAGAGTTATGGAGAAGCTTCAAAATATAGATATACTTATTCATTTAGGGGACAATATTCAAGATGTGAAAGATTTTAAGAAGTATTATAATGGAGAAATCATAAATGTAAAGGGAAATTGTGACTATTCTACAAGTGTACCTGCAGATATAGTAACCGATATAGCAGGCCATAAGTTCTTAATAACTCATGGACATTACTATGATGTAAAACATAGTCTAACTAGATTGAAGTTCAAAGCATTAGAACTTGGAGTAGAAGTAGTTTTATTTGGGCATACTCATATATCTCAAATAATATACGAAGAGGGTATATGGTTTGTGAATCCTGGAAGTCCCGTTATCGCCAGAGATGGATTTAATAGTGTGGCAGTAATAGAATTAGAAGATAATAAAATAAATGCTAGTATAAGAGCTATAAAATAAGACTTGATTTTCTTAAAAACGAGTATTTTTTCAATGAAAATTGAATTTATTTAAAGCCCATAGGCATTGATATAACTAGCATGAAGTGTGATTTTAATAAAAAAACGTGAAAAAATATAAAAAAACTTGAAAAAAGGTGTTGACGGATTTAAGATTATCATGTAAAATAATTTATGTCGTCAGGAGCGAGCGAAACAAGCAAAAGCTTCTGAAGAATAACGGGGTGTAGCGCAGATGGGAGCGCGCGTGGTTTGGGACCATGAGGTCGCAGGTTCAATCCCTGTCACCCCGACCATAAAACCTGCGGGTGTAACTCAATGGTAGAGTGCTAGCCTTCCAAGCTAGTTACGAGGGTTCGATTCCCTTCACCCGCTCCAAATATGCGTCTTTAGCTCAGCTGGATAGAGCAACGCCCTTCTAAGGCGTGGGCCAGGGGTTCGAATCCCTTAAGACGCACCATATGGTGGATGTAGTTCAGTTGGTAGAGCGCCAGATTGTGATTCTGGTTGTCGAGGGTTCGAGTCCCTTCATTCACCCCATACTGGGATGTCGCCAAGCGGTAAGGCACGGCACTTTGACTGCCGCATTCGTAGGTTCGAATCCTGCTATCCCAGCCATGGTTCACTAGCTCAGTTGGTAGAGCACATGACTTTTA
>NZ_JMFY01000022.1:0-181710 GCF_000765165.1 Clostridium sp. HMP27
GGGGTTTTTCAACAATCTGAAAAATCCAAACTTGTATTTACAAGTTTGGATTTTTTTAAAATCAGCACATAACTCCTGGTCACTAGCCACACTGGTTACTCATGTTCCTAGCACATTTAGACTAATTTTCTAATACCTTGGAGAGAGCTTTAAGGCTTTCAGCGGCCTTCTCTCTTGGCCTTACTTCAACTATATAAACTATAGGTTTATCTTTCATAAGGTTAAAGTGCCAGTTAAAATCAATAAGACCTGTACCTGGAACTTGATGATCGCTTTTGCCATTATTATCATGAATATGGCAAGTACGGATTTTATCTATATTTTTAATGAAGAATTGAATTTCCTCATACTTATTTTCAAGGGAATGACCTATATCCCAAGTTAGGTATAAGTTATCACTGTCTAAAAGTTCTTGAACAGTTTCTTGAACAACCTTCTTTGGGAATCTACCAGAGTTTTCTACGCAGATTTTAATTTTGTCTTCAGCAAAATCTATAATTTCTTTTAAGTTACTTTTTAAGATCTTTTTATATTCATTTTCATAAGACTCTTCCATGTAACTTTTTCTATCTATTAGAGTAAAGCATACAGAAGGTCCTACGTGTAAAGTTAAATTCTTTGCTCCAATATCTATTCCAAATTGAATTATGGTCTTAAATCGACTTATTACTGCCTGTGTTATATCTTCTTGAAGCTGAAGCAGTGAAATATCCTCAGGAGCGTGTAATGTTAAAACTATACCTTTGTGTGAAGTATAATTTTTAATGTTAAGTCTGTCCTCTTTAGAATAATTTTCAGGAAAGAACATTGGAACATTCATGTTTATTTCTACTGCATTAAAGCCACTTGAAATTGCAAAATCAATGGTATCATATATGCTTTTTTCTCCTAAGCAAGCTGCGTAACCTATAGGGTTCAACAAGTTATATCACCTCTCTAAAAAATATGAAGGAGCTTTGTTTATTCAAAACTCCAACAAAATTATTAACTAATATTATAGATTTATGTTTTTGGCCCATATTATATCAGGAATGTTTTCAAGTTCCGTTAAGGCATCTTTAGCTATTCTTTCATCTATTGTAAGTATCATAAGGGCCTTGTCGCCTTTAAGCTTTCTTCCTACCTGCATAGTAGCTACATTTATATCTTGATCTCCAATAAAGGTTCCAACTTGGCCGATTACTCCTGGTACATCCTTATTTTGTATAAACAACATATGTTCTGTAGGTTTTACATCTACTTCATAACCAGCAATTTCAACTAACTTGCCCTCTCCCTTAGTTGAAATTGTACCTGCAAGGGTAAAAGTGAATCCTCTATTGCTTCTAATTTCTACAGTAATTAAATTTGAATATCCATCATAAGCTTCAGATGTATTATTAACATTAACTGCAATTCCACTATCATTAGCTTTTACTCTTGAATTTATATAGTTAACCTTATCCTTCATAACAGGCTCTAAAAGTCCCTTTAAAAAGGCTATAGTTACAATTTCAGTATCTTGAACTCCTATTTCTCCACGATAGTTTATTTCCACTAGTTCAATAGGAGCTTTATGAAGCTGATAGTATATTTTACCTAGGTTTTCCATTAAATCTATATAAGGAGTTATTTCCTTTAACTCATCTCTGTGTATAACAGGAAGATTTACTGCGTTAGGAACAATTCCGCCCTTAAGTCCGTTGATAACCTGCTCAGCTATAGTCATTCCAACATTTTGCTGTGCTTCTACAGTAGTTGCTCCAATATGAGGAGTTACAACTACATTATCAAATTGATAAAGAGGAGAACTGTATCTAGGTTCTTTGTCATGTACATCTAACCCAACACTTGCAATTTTGCCGCTTTCAAGTCCCATAAGAAGTGCCTTTTCATCCATGAGCTTTCCTCTAGCTGCATTTACAAGTCTAACTCCATCCTTCATTATTCCTAGTTCTCTTTCGCCAATCATACCAATAGTTTCTTCTGTACGTGGAGTATGTATTGTTACATAGTCAGATTGCATTAAAAGCTCATCTAAGGTTTCCATTCTTGTTGCATTATATCTTTTAAATCTTTCCTCAGAAATATAAGGATCATATGCAACTATATTCATGCCAAATGCATGCATACGAGTAGCAACTAAAGCTCCAATTCTTCCAAGACCTATTATACCAAGAGTTTTGCTATATAGCTCATTTCCCATAAAGCTATCTCTGTCCCAATTGCCTTCTTTTAAAAACTTATCAGCACTGCATACATTTCTGCTTTGAGCAAGTAAAAGTGCTATAGCAAGTTCACAAGCTGAGATACTATTACTATCTGGAGTGTTTGCTACAATTATTCCGCGTTTTGTAGCTTCTGGTATGTCTATATTATCAACTCCATTACCAGCTCTTCCTACAATTTTAAGGTTAATAGCTTTATCCATAAGTTCGCTATCAACTTTAGTATCACTTCTTATCATAAGAGCATGATAATTTCCAATTATATTTAAAAGATCCTCTCTTTCAATGCCGATCTTTATATCTAATTGAAAATCTTTCTCTTTCTTTAAAAGCTCAAGCCCCATTGGATCAATATTATCTACAACTAGTATCTTTTTAATGTCGTTCATTTAAATTGCCCCCTCTTCTTATATAATATTAAATAAATAATCAATAAATTCAAATGAAAGTATATTTTTAAAATTATATTATATACATTGGTAAAACACAAGTCTTTGTACTAAATAAAATTTATTAAATAAGTTAAGTTTTTTTAATTATAATAAAATAAGTTAAGCTTATATAGATTTCATAACTCAACTGATATAAAATAAAGTTATTAGTAAAAGGAGGTAAATTATGAGAGATTTTAAAAAATATCAACTAAGTTTTTGTTTGTTTATAATATTAATTGCTTTAATCTTTGGGAAAAGTACTGTACTGGCAGAGGAAAAAATAGTCATTTCTAATTGGAATGTAAATTCTAATGTGATGGAAGATGGTTCCCTAAACATGAATGAATATATTACATTTAAGTTTAATGATAAATTTAATGGCGTATATAGAAGTATAGTACTTACAGGAACAGAAGGAATAAGTAACTTGAAAATATATGAAAAAACTCCTTATAAGGATATAGAGTATAAAAAAGTTGATAAGGCATCTAAAGGAGATAAGGGTGTATATACTGTTGACATTAAGAAAGATACAGCTGAAATAAAGATATTTTCTCCTTCGAAGTCTAAGGAACAAAAAACTTTTAATTTAGTTTATATGATGTCAAAGGCTTCTACTAGATATAATGACACAGCAGAACTTTATTATAGTTTTTTGGGCAAAGAAAATGAGACTTCTATAGAAAACTTTAATGTTAACATAGGATTTTTATATAATTTTGATAAGGATAAGGTTAAGATATTTGCACATGGCCCTTTAAACGGGACTGTAAAGTTTATAAATAACAATACAGTAAATTTAAATGTTAAAGATGTGCCTAAAAAAACCTTGGTAAGTGGAAGGATTTTATTTCCAAAAGAGTTTTTAGATAAGAATTTATATCCTAAGGCTAAAAGTGAAGATAGCTTCAAGAAAATTTTACAAGAAGAATTAAAGTCTGCAGAAAATATAAAAAAGAAACTAGAAAGAAAAAGTACTTTTAAAAATACCTTTAATAATATATCAATAATACTTTCAATATCTATATTAGCTGTTTTAGCCTATATATTTAACAAATTAAAGAGAAATAAAGTAAATCTATCAGATGAATATAATATTCGTCCTAAAATTTCTACTCCAGGCATGCTTAGTATATTTTACTATAACACTTTAGACTTTAAAAGCATACTTGCAACTCTCTTAGATTTAAATAAAAAGGGGTATATAGAAGTTAATGAAATAGGAGAAGTAGATAAAGAGACAGTAGATGAAGAGACAAAGGATTATTTAATGCAAAGAATAAAAGAAAATACTGAGGAATTAGAAGAACATGAAACTTTTTTTATGAATTGGATATTTGGGGAAGTATCAGATAATAACTGCATAACCACAAAAAAGTTAAAAGAATATGCAGAGGAACATAAAAAAGAGTTTGCAGAACGATTGGAAAAATGGGAAAATATAGTAAAGGGTGAATTTGATGAAAATAACTATATAGATAAAAGAGGGAAAAAATATGGAATGCCATTAATGATTACTTCATTTATATTCTTAGGAGTAAGCATAGCTGCATTAGTAAATGAATCTATGATTGGAGTGCTTTTAATGATAATTTCAATTATTAGTTTAATAACGGGGATAACCTTATTTTATCGCAAAAGTGACATCGGATACGAAGAATATACTAAATGGCAGCGATTGTTTAAAAGAGTTAAGAAAAGGGATGAAGCAGGAGATATATATTTGTTTGAAAACTATTTACCTTATTTCATAGTAATGGGTTTAAATCATAAACATGTGGAAAACTTCAAAATTAGAACTGGAGGAACTTCATATAATACAGGATTTTTTGCATGGTATTATTTAGCTAACAGCACCTCAGGAAATAGCTTTAACAGCTCTTTAAACTCAGCACTTCAAAGCACAGTACCATCAACTGGAGCAGGAGGAGGATTTTCATCAGGAGGAGGCGGTGCTTCAGGAGGTGGAGGAGCTGGAGGGTTTTAAAAGATAGGTGTTTAATATTGAAGATTATAGAAAAAATTTATTTTATAACTAATATAAATTATTTTCATAAAAATATTAAATTTGGGGAGTTACTTTAAATGAAGAAAGTAAAAAAAGCAAAGGACACCTGGGGAAAATTAAGAAATGGATTCATGATAATAAATCTTATGTATTTTATGTGGCTTATAGGAAAAGGGAGATTTAAAGAGTTTTATATGATATGGAATATAATACTTTGCTGGATACCCTTTGAATTATCTTTATTTTTTCTTAGGAATAACTCAAGGAAAAAAGGGTCATCTAAGTTTTTACTGATTTCGTGTGCAGTACTTTGGGTATTATTTTTGCCTAATTGCTTTTATATAATTACAGACTTTATTCATATAAGTGGGAATTCCTATATGGTTATAAATCCTAACTATAAGCCCTATACAACAGCCAATGAAAGCATGTACTTTTTTAGTGATAATATAACAATATGGTATGATTTTTTATCTATATCATTAGGAGTTTTTATAGGACTAAGCCTCGGTGTATTATCTCTTTATATAATTCAAAATCTTATTGAGAAAAAATATAACAAAGTATTTTCCTGGATAACCGTTATAGCTATAAGTTTTACAAGCGGATATGCCATATATTTAGGAAGATTCTTAAGATGGAATAGTTGGGATTTAATATTAAATCCTATAAATATAATAAACATGTTTATTCATCACATAAATACTAAATCCTTAAAATTTGCAATGATTTTTGGTACATTAAACTTTGTAGTATATATTTTGGTTTATATACTTATAAGCGTTTCTAAATATATTTCTAATGAAAGTTAATATTTTTTTAAATTTTATGCACATTTTTAAAGTTAGTGAATACAATTAAACAGGTGGAAAAAAACTACCTGTTTTTTTAGTTGTTTTTTAATAAAATCAAAAAATATTATATTATAAGGAGGAAAAATTTTACATGCGTCGAATACATTATATGGAAAAGGACGCAAGAAAATTTATGGCACAAAGGGGATATGGAGAATGAGAGCAAATATTGAGATGAGTTTTAACAACGAACTAACAGTACCAATTGATTACAACTATATTTTGCACGAAATGATATTAAATTGTATGGGTAAAGAGGGATATGAAACTTTAATTCATGATAAGAGGTATGAGTATAAAAATAGGAGTTATAAGCTTTTTACCTTTTCAAAGCTTTTTGGAAAGTTTGAGATGGACAAAGAAAATAGCACTATAACATATTTTGATAGAGCAAATTTTACGGTATCTAGTCCAGATTATACATTTTTAAACTATCTTATAAATAGAGTTTTAAAAAATCCAAATTTTAAAATAGGATGGAATGATATAAAAATAAAGAAAATAGAAAACTCTCATGCTCAGCTTGGAAGTTCTGAAGTGATATATACAAAATCACCTATAGTTGCATATAAAACATTAGAGAATGACAAAAGAAGGAAAACTTTATACTATAGTCCATTTGAAGATGAATTTCAAGAAATATTAAAAGAAAATCTGGTGAATAAATATAAAGCAATTTATGGATGTAAGCCTGAGCGTAATGATTTTAAAATAAATGTATTAGATACTAAAAAACCTAAGTCTAGTTCTATTAATTATCAAGGTCACATAATAAAGGGATGGAATGGAGAATTTTTATTAGAAGGTTCTCAAGAACTCTTACAAATTGCTTACGACACAGGATTAGGATTGAAAAATTCACAAGGCTTCGGATGTATAGAAGTAAAGGAAATAATAGGTTAATAATAGAATAAAAAGTTTATGATTTAAGGTCTTACATTTTTAATTAGATGTATGACCTTAATATTTTTGGTTAATTCACCACTGTATCACGAACAATAAAATATAAAATAAATAAAATATCTAGAATAATACGAATGATTGTGTAAAAAAATAATAAAATGTATTGAAAAAAAGTTTATTAAGTGTTACTATAAATACAAGATAATTAAATATTTATTACCCATATAATCTCGATAATAAGGTTCGAGAGTTTCTACTAGAAGACCGTAAATTTTCAGGCTATGGGTAAGTCCAGATTTTTAACTGCATTTTATGTAGTGTATTTGGCATCTTTAAAAATCTATCTTGGGCTTACCTAAAGGCTTGGGGTGGATTATTTTTTTAAATAAAAATAAGGAGAAGTCAAATATGAAAAATAATGTTATAAGACTTTATGTAGAGAAAAAGCCTGGTTTTGATGTTGAGGCAAAACATTTGTTAAGTGATTTAAGAGATAATCTCGGAATCACTGGAGTTAGAGAATTAAGACTTGTAAATAGATATGATATAGATGGTATTTTAAAAAGTACGTATGAAAAAGCAAAGGATTTAATATTCTCAGAGAAAACTGTTGATAAAATTTATGAGGAAGAATTACCAGTTAAAGAAAGCAATAAGATTTTTGCAATGGAATATTTGCCTGGGCAATATGATCAAAGATCAGATTCAGCTTGTCAATGTATACAAATCTTAACGGAGGGGGAAGTAGCAGAAGTAGCTTCAGCAAAAGTCATAGTATTAGATGGAGAAATAAGTGAAGAAGACTTTATTAAGATAAAAAGCTATTGTATAAACCCTGTAGATTCTAGAGAATCCTCCCTTGAAAAACCAAAGGAGATCTACAATGAAACTAAAAATCCAGAGGATGTAATAATTTTAGAAGGTTTTATAGATTATGACGAAGAACAATTAACTGCATTTTTAAATAAGTTAAATTTAGCTATGAGCTTTGAAGATTTATGTTTTTGTAGGGATTACTTTAAAGAAACTGAAAAAAGAAATCCAACATTAACTGAACTTAAAGTTATTGATACTTATTGGTCAGATCACTGCAGACATACAACTTTTATGACATCTATAGAAGATATACAGATAGAAAAGGGAATCTTTAATGAACCTATTCTAAAATCTTATCAGGACTACTTAAAAGCTAGAGAATATGTTTATGAAGATAATAAGAGAGATGTGTGTCTTATGGATATAGCTGTTATAGCTATGAAAGAGCTTAGAAAAAAAGGCCTTTTAGAGGATTTAGATGTATCAGATGAAATCAATGCTTGCAGCATAGAAATTGATGTGGATGTGAATGGTAATGATGAAAAGTGGTTGTTGATGTTTAAAAATGAGACACACAATCACCCTACTGAAATAGAACCTTTTGGTGGAGCAGCTACTTGTCTTGGAGGAGCTATAAGAGATCCACTATCTGGAAGAGCATATGTTTATCAAGCTATGAGAGTCACAGGAAGTGGGGATCCTAGAACGAAGGTTTCTGACACTCTTTCAGGAAAAATTCCTCAAAGAAAGATAACAATAGGTGCAGCTCAAGGTTACAGCTCTTATGGAAATCAAATTGGACTTGCTACGGGACAAGTTTCTGAATTATACGATGAAGGCTTTATAGCTAAAAGAATGGAAGTAGGGGCAGTAATAGCTGCTGCACCAAAGGAAAATGTAGTAAGAGAAGAACCTAAGCGCGGGGACATAGTAGTTTTAATTGGTGGAAGAACAGGAAGAGATGGCTTAGGTGGTGCGACAGGTTCTTCAAAGGAGCATGATGAAGAATCAATTTTGAATTGCGGTGCTGAGGTACAAAAGGGAAATGCAGTAACTGAGAGAAAAATACAAAGATTATTTAGAAATCCTGAAGTAAGTAAGATGATTAAAAGATGTAATGACTTTGGAGCTGGGGGAGTTTCAGTAGCTATAGGAGAGCTTACAGACGGACTTGATATAAATTTAGATTTAGTTCCTAAAAAGTATGAGGGACTAGATGGAACAGAGCTTGCTATATCAGAATCACAGGAACGTATGGCTGTGGTTGTAGCTAAAGAAAATGTAGAAAAGCTTATAAATTTAGCCCTAGATGAAAATGTTGAAGCTACAGTTGTTGCTGAAGTAACAGATAGCAGAAGACTTAAAATGACATGGAGAGGAAAAGACATTGTAAATATAAGCAGAGACTTCTTAAATACCAATGGAGTTAAGCAAGTTATAAAGGCAGTTATAAAAGCTCCTTCCTTAGATGGAAATTATTTTGAGAAGGCAGAAGAAACTGTAAAAGAATTAAGTATTAAGCAAGCTTGGCTTTCTAATTTGCAGAAGCTTAATGTATGTTCTCAAAAGGGAATGGCCGGAAGATTTGACAGCACTATAGGAACAGGCACAGTTGTTATGCCTTTTGGTGGAAGATATCAGGCAACACCTGCAGAAGGTATGGTAGCAAAAATACCAGTGCTACATGGAGAAACAAGTACAGTTTCAATGATGACCTATGGATATAATCCTGAAATAGGAAAATGGAGCCCATATCATGGAGCTATATACTCGATTGTTGAAGCTGTAACTAAAATGGTATCTATGGGTGGAGATTACTCAAAGATAAGATTATCCCTTCAAGAATATTTTGAAAAGCTTGGTAAGGAATCAGAAAAATGGGGGAAACCTTTAGCAGCACTTTTAGGTGCATTGCATGCACAAAGAGAATTTGCAATACCTGCAATTGGAGGTAAAGACAGTATGTCTGGAACATTTAAGGATTTAAGTGTACCTCCAACAGTAGTAGCGTTTGCAGTTGCAACAAATAAGGCAGAGAATATTGTATCTTCTGAATTTAAAAGAGCAAACAGCAAGGTAGTTCTAGTATCTGCTGTAAGAGATAATGAAGAAATTCCTGACTTTGAAGTTTTAAAGAAAAACTTTAATAAAATAACAGAACTTATAAATGCTAACAGAGTTTTATCAGCCTTCTCAGTAAGGGGCGGCGGAGTAGCAGAAGCTATTAGCAAAATGTGTTTTGGGAACAAAATAGGAATGACTTTTGATAAAGATATAGAAAGAAAAGAATTATTTAGTCCAGATTACGGCTCAATTATTCTAGAATTAAATGAAGTAGATGATTTAAAAGAAACTTTTGGTGAAGTTCAATATAAATTATTAGGATGCACAAATGATAAGGATGTAATTGAAGTTTGCGGTGAAAAAATTAACTTGGAAGAAGCTTATAAGACATATGAAAAGCCACTAGAAGCAGTGTTTCCTACAAAAGCTAAAGATCATAGTCAAGTAGTAGAAAATATAAGCTTTGATAAGAAAAATATAAAGACACCTGTAATCCATACAGCTAAGCCGAGAATATTTATCCCAGCATTTCCAGGTACAAACTGTGAGTATGACTCTCAAAGAGCATTTGAGAGAGCAGGGGGAGCAGTAGATAGCTTTATATTTAGGAATTTATCATCTAAAGCCATTGAAGAATCTATAGATGAAATGGTTAAGAAAATAAATAATTCACAAATTATTATGCTTCCAGGTGGATTTAGTGCAGGAGATGAACCAGATGGTTCAGGAAAGTTCATAGCTACTGTATTTAGAAATGAAAGAATAAAGAATGCAGTTATGGAACTTTTAAATAACAGAGATGGATTAATGCTTGGTATATGTAACGGCTTCCAGGCACTTATCAAACTTGGACTAGCACCTTATGGAGAAATAAGAGATTTAGATGAAACCAGTCCAACACTTACTTACAATAGCATAGGGAGACATATATCTTCTATGGTAAGCACAAAGGTAGTGTCAAAGCTTTCACCATGGCTAAGCAATGTAGAACTTGGTGACATCCACACTATACCAATATCTCATGGAGAAGGAAGATTTGTGTGCAGTGAAGAGGAAATAAAGACATTAATTGAAAATGGACAAATAGCTACTCAATATGTAGGAGATAATCCAAATGGTTCTTTCCATAGTGTAGAAGGTATAACAAGTCCAGATGGAAGAGTATTTGGTAAAATGGCTCACAGCGAAAGAGTTGGGGAATGGTTATACAAAAATATACCAGGAGATAAAGATCAGAAGTTATTTAAAGCAGGAGTGGACTATTTTAAGTAAGAATTAAGGAGGACTTGTAATGAAAGTTGCAATTATATTTGGAAGTAAATCAGATACGGATGTTATGAAGGGAGCAGCAACAGCATTAAAGGAATTTAATATTGATTATAAAGCATTTGTGCTTTCTGCTCATAGAGTACCAGAAAAACTTTTAGAGGTTTTAGAAAAGGCTGAAAAAGATGGCTGCGAGTGTATTATAGCAGGAGCAGGACTTGCTGCTCATTTGCCTGGAGTAATAGCTTCTCATACAACATTACCAGTCATAGGAGTACCAATTAATGCTGCTATTAATGGATTAGACTCCCTTTTATCCATAGTTCAGATGCCAAAATCCATACCAGTAGCTACCGTTGGAATAAATAATAGTTATAATGCTGGAATGCTTGCGGTACAGATGTTATCTCTTAAGTATCCAGATTTAAAAGAAACTTTAATAGAGTATAGAAAAACAATGAAAGAAAAATTTATAAATGAAAATAATGAAGGAGTGGAATTATAATGGAAAAATTAGAAATGATTTATGAAGGAAAAGCAAAAAAGGTATACAGCACAGAAGAAAATGACAAGGTTGTTATATATTATAAAGATGACGCAACAGCTTTTAATGGAGAGAAAAAAGGACAAATCGAAGATAAGGGCGTATTTAACAATACAATAACTTCTACAATTTTTAGTCTTCTTGAAAGTAAGGGAGTTAAGACTCACTTTATAAAAAAATTAAGCGATAGAGAACAGCTTTGCAAAAAGGTACAGATAATACCTCTTGAAGTTATAGTTAGAAATGTAGCAGCAGGAAGTATGGCAAAAAGACTAGGACTTGAAGAAGGTCTTAAGTTAAATACTACAGTTTTCGAGCTTAGCTATAAAAATGATGAATTAGGTGATCCATTAATAAACGATTATCATGCAGTAGCAATTGGAGCTACAACATTTGAAGAACTTCAAGCTATATATGTAATGACTTCAAACATTAATAACATATTAAAAGATTTCTTTATAAAACAAAACGTTAAGCTTATAGACTTTAAGCTTGAATTCGGAAAGACTAAGGATGGAGAAATAGTTCTTGCAGATGAAATCTCTCCAGATACTTGTAGATTCTGGGATGCAGAAACAAATGAAAAGCTTGATAAGGATAGATTTAGAAGAGATTTAGGAAATGTAAAAGAAGCATATACTGAAATGTTAAAAAGAATATGTGGAGAGTAGGGATATGATGATATTTGAAGATGAGGATAAGTTCAAAGAAGAATGTGGAGTATTTGGAATTTTTGCAAATGAAGACCTTGATGTATCCTCTATAACTTACTATGGACTGTATGCTCTCCAACATAGGGGGCAAGAAAGTGCAGGGATAGCTGTTTCAAATGGAAATCAAATACACTGCTACAAGGACATGGGACTTGTAGCAGATGTATTTAATCAAGAGGATTTAAGAAATATGAAGGGATCTATTGCAATAGGTCATGTTAGATATTCAACTACAGGTTCAAGTAATGTAAATAATGCTCAACCTATAGTAAGTAAATACAAGCTTGGAACAATTGCTATAGCTCATAATGGAAATCTAGTTAATGCTGATGTTATAAGAGAGCTATTGGAAGATGGAGGATGTATATTCCAGACATCTATAGATTCTGAAGTTATTTTAAGTCTTATAGCAAGGGGTGCAAAAAGAGGAATAGAAAGAGCTGTAGTGGATGCAATCCAAGCAGTTAAGGGCTCTTATGCTATAGTTCTTTTAACAGAAGATAAGCTAATTGGTGTAAGAGATCCAGCTGGTATAAGACCTCTTTGTATAGGAAAGATAAATGAAAATTATATACTTTGTTCTGAAAGCTGTGCATTAGATGCAGTTGGAGCAGAATTTGTTAGAGATGTAGCCCCTGGCGAAATAGTCATCATTGATAAAGAAGGTTTAAAATCCATAAGTTTTGGAGAAAGAATAAAGCCAGAAACCTGTGCTTTTGAGTATATATATTTTGCAAGACCTGACAGTGTTATAGATGGAATAAATGTGTATACTTCGAGAATAGAAGCAGGAAAGCAGCTTTTTAAAGAGCATCCTGTGGAAGCAGATATAGTTATAGGAGTTCCTGACTCAGGATTACAAGCTGCTATAGGTTATGCTAAAGCATCAGGAATACCTTATGATACAGGATTTATAAAGAATAAGTATGTAGGAAGAACTTTTATTTCTCCTTCCCAAGAACTTAGGGAAAGAGCTGTTGCTGTAAAGTTAAATCCTTTAAAGGTTAATGTGGCAGGAAAGAGAGTAGTACTTATTGATGATTCTATAGTTAGAGGAACTACTAGTAGAAAACTTGTAGATTCCTTGAAAAAGGCAGGGGCCACAGAGGTTCATTTTATAGCTGCTTCACCTGTAGTAAAGTATCCTTGCTATTTTGGAATAGATACACCTTATAGAAATGGATTAATTGGTGCTTGTAAAGAAATTGATAGTATAAGGGAAGAAATTGGTGCAGATAGCTTAGGATATTTAAGTATAGAAGGATTGCTTAAAGCATTGGGAGGAAAAAATAAGTTCTGTTTAGGATGCTTTAATGGAGTTTATCCAGTTGCAGCTCCAATGGAATCAGCAAAAGATCGTTTGGAAAAATAAATAGTCTTGGAGGATAGTAAATGATAACTTACAAGGATTCAGGAGTAAATATTGAAGAAGGTTACAAGTCAGTAAGTCTTATAAAGGAACATGCTAAAAAAACCTTTATTCCAGGGGTTATAAACAATATAGGAAGCTTTGCAGGAATGTTTGAGATAGGAAGTGGATACAAAAATCCTGTGCTTGTTTCAGGAACAGATGGAGTTGGCACAAAGCTTGAGATAGCCTTTAAGACAAAAAAATATGATACTGTAGGTATAGATTGTGTTGCCATGTCTGTTAATGATATTTTATGTCATGGAGCAAAACCTCTTTTCTTTTTAGATTATTTAGCTTGTGGAAAGCTTGAAGCAGAAGTTGCTGAGCAGTTTGTTAAAGGTGTTTCAGAGGGATGTATGGAAGCAGGATGTGCACTAATTGGCGGAGAAACAGCAGAAATGCCTGGCTTTTATAGAGATGGAGAATATGATATTGCAGGCTTTGGAGTAGGAATAGTTGATAAAGATAAAATTGTTGATGGAAGTAATATTAAACCAGGAGATACTCTTATAGGTATAGCATCCTCAGGAATACACAGTAATGGTTATTCTTTAGTTAGAAAACTAATAACAGATTTAAATGAGGACTTTAATGGAAAGAGTATGGGAGAAGTACTTTTAACTCCAACAAAAATATATGTAAAGCCAATTTTAAAACTTTTAGAAAGCTTTGAAATAAAAGGCATGGCTCATATTACTGGGGGAGGATTTTTTGAAAATATTCCTAGAATGTTTAAGGAAGATTTAACTGCAGTAATTGATAAAAATAGCTTTGAAGTTCCAGATATATTCAAACATTTAATGTCATTAGGTGTTAAAGAAGAGCATATGTTTAATACATTTAATATGGGGCTTGGTTTTATTCTTTGTATTAAGGAAGAAGATAAGGATAACATATTAAAGGCGTTAGAAGAACTAGGCGAAAGGGCATATCACATTGGTAATGTGGAGGCTGGAGGTGCAGGAGTTTGCTTAAAATAGCAGTACTAGTATCAGGAAGCGGAAGCAATCTTCAATCCATAATTGATAGCATTGAAGCTGAAGTATTAAAATGTACCATAGAAATGGTTATAAGTGATAGAGAAGGAATTTTTGGAATTGAAAGAGCAAAACAAAACGGTATACAAACTTGTGTACTGGATAAAAAGATATATGGAAAAGAAATTTCAAAAGAGATTCTTAGCTTAACTAAAAATAAAGTAGATTTAATTGTTTTAGCAGGATTTTTATCAATTTTAGATAGTGAATTAATATCTACTTTCAAAAATAAAATTATAAATATTCATCCTTCTCTAATACCATCTTTCTGCGGACCAAGGATGTATGGAATTAAGGTTCATGAAAGGGCAGTAGAATACGGAGTGAAATTTTCAGGATGTACAGTGCACTTTGTAGATGAAGGTACAGATACAGGAGCTATAATCCATCAGAGTGTAGTACCTGTTTATTCAGAAGATACTGCAGAGACACTTCAAAAAAGAATTTTAGTAGAAGAACATAAAGCCCTTCCGGAGGTTATTAGGCTTATAAGTGAAGGAAGAGTTAAGGTGGAAGGCAGGAAGGTAACCATAATTTAAATTTTAGGGGGGCTAAATTTATGTTAAAAAGAGCATTAATAAGCGTTTATGATAAAACCAATTTACTACCACTAGCAGAGTTTTTAATAAATAAAGATGTAGAAATATTATCTACAGGAGGAACCTATAAGTTTTTAAAGGAAAATGGAATAGCTGTTACAGAAGTCTCTGATGTAACAGGTTTTGAAGAAATTCTAGATGGAAGAGTTAAGACTCTTCACCCAATAATACATGCTGGAATACTTGCTATAAGAGATAATAATGAACATATGGAAATTATAAAAAAGAAGGAAATAACTCCTATTGACATGGTGGTGGTTAATCTTTATCCCTTCTTTAATAAAGTAGATGAGAATATATCCTTTGATGAAAAGGTTGAATTTATAGATATTGGCGGCCCTACAATGATAAGAGCAGCAGCTAAAAATTTTAAAGATGTTATTGTGCTTACAAATACAACAGATTATCAGGTAGTTATGGATGAACTTGAAGAAAATAATGAAGTAAAATTTGAAACTAGAAAGAAATTAGCTGGAAAAGTATTTAATCTTATGTCAGCTTATGATGCAGCTATTAGTAATTTCTTATTAGAAGAAGAAAGGTATCCAGAATATTTAACTGTTTCTTATAAAAAAGAAATAGATTTAAGATATGGAGAAAACCCTCATCAAAGCGCATCCTATTATACTCAAACTACAGGCAAGGGTGCTATGAAAAATTTTGTGCAGTTAAATGGAAAGGAGCTTTCCTACAATAACCTAAAGGATATGGATGTTGCTTGGAAAGTTGCTTGTGAATTTGATGAAACTGTATGCTGTGCATTAAAACATAATACTCCATGCGGCGTAGCACTAGGAAACACTGTTAAAGAAGCCTACTTAAAGGCCTATGAATGTGACGATGTGTCCATATTTGGGGGAATAGTTGCCTTCAATAAAAAAGTAGATAAAGAAACTGCAGAGGAGCTTGAAAAGATATTCTTAGAAATAGTTATAGCTCCAGATTTTGATGAAGAAGCTTTAGAGGTTCTTACTAAAAAGAAGAACTTAAGAGTTATAAAGGGAGAAGTTAAATCTGAAAATAAGTTTGAATTTGTATCTGTAGATGGAGGAATACTTGTACAGGAGAGAGATAATGACCTTATAGAAGATATACAATATGTAACAGAAAGTAAACCAAGTACAGATCAAATGACAGATTTAATCTTTGGAATGAAGGTTTGTAAATATGTAAAATCCAATGCTATTGTAGTAGTTAAAGATGGAATGGCAAAGGGAATTGCTGGAGGTCAAACTAATAGAATATGGGCAGCAGCACAAGCATTAGATAGAGCTGGTGATGGAGTAGTAATGGCTTCAGATGCATTCTTCCCATTTGGAGATGTAGTAGAAGAAGCGGCAAAATACAATATAAAAGCAATAATTCAGCCAGGTGGCTCAATAAGAGACAATGAATCTGTGGAAGCGTGTAATAAATATGGAATTTCAATGGTGTTTACAGGAATTAGACACTTTAAACACTAAAAAAGGGTTGGAGGTTAAGTGATATGAAGGTTTTACTAATAGGTTCTGGGGGCAGGGAGCATGCCATAGCTTGGAAGCTTGCGCAAAGCCCTTTGGTACATAAGATATACTGTGCTCCAGGCAATGGAGGAACTGCGTTAGAAAATAAATGTGAAAATATAAATATAACTAAAAATGAAGAACTTTTAAAGTTTTCTAAAGAAAATGATGTTAATATTACTATAGTAGGACCAGAAGCACCGCTAGTTGATGGAATAGTAGATATGTTTAAAGAAGCATCACTTAAAATTTTTGGCCCTTCAAAACATGCTGCAGCTCTTGAGGGAAGTAAAGCCTTTGCAAAGAATTTCATGAAAAAATATAACATTAAAACCGCAGCATATGAGGTTTTTGAAAATGCTTCAGACTCTATAAAGTATTTAGAAAGCTGTTCATACCCAATAGTTATAAAGGCTGATGGCTTAGCAGCAGGAAAAGGCGTTGCTATTTGTCAAAACTTTCAGGAAGCAAATGGATGTATTGAAAGCTTTATGATTGATGACGTATTTAATGGAGCGGGAAGCAAAGTTGTTATAGAAGAGTTCTTAGAAGGCGTAGAGGCTTCCATACTTGCAATAACAGATGGAGAAACCATGATTCCGTTTTTATCAGCAAAGGATCATAAGACTATTTATGAAGATAACAAAGGTCCTAATACAGGTGGTATGGGGGTAATCAGTCCTAATCCTTATTGTACAAATGAAGTTTTAGAAAGCTTTATAGAGAATATAATGAATCCAACTTTAAAAGGATTTTCAGAGGAAAATATGGATTACGTTGGAATTGTATTCTTTGGTATTATGATAACTAAAAAAGGGGTATATCTTCTAGAATACAATGTGAGAATGGGAGATCCAGAAACAGAAGCTGTACTTCCACTAATGGAAAGTGATTTTATGGAATTGATTATGTGTGCTTTAAATAAAAGCCTTAACAATTATAAAATAACATGGAAAGATAAGCATTCGTGTTGTGTAGTTGCAGCTTCAGGAGGATATCCAGGTAAATATGAAACAGGTCTTGAAATAAATGGAGTTAACGATACAGAAGATAAGGTGTTTATTGCTGGAGCAAAATTTGAAGAAAGTGCTCTTTTAACTTCTGGGGGCAGGGTATTATGTGTCACTGCTTTGGGGGATACCTTAGAAGAAGCTAGAAGCAATACCTATAATGAAATTAAAAAAGTTAATTTTGAAGGAATGTATTATAGAAAAGATATAGGAAAAATTTAGAGTGCCACCCACATGGCAAGTGGCAAGTTTAAATGAATAATATATTTTATAAAGCCCAACTAGATAATATTTAGTTGGGTTTTATTTTTGCTTATTTTAAAATAAATGGAATTAATATAAAACTTTTTCCATAAATAATCGTAATAATAAACAGGAGGGAGATAGGTATGAAAAAAATAACAGCTATATGTAGTGCCTTATTATTAAGCTTATCTATGATAGGATGCACAGCCAAGGAGCAGGTTGGATTGAGTTCAGGCGTATCCAAAGACACATCAGACATATCTCAAAAGACAAAAGAAACTGAAAAAGAAGAAAAAAATACTGTTGACAAGTATACAAAACTAATTGGTTTAACTAGGGATGAAATTCTTAAAAAACTAGGTGAAAAGCCAAATCTTGTTGATGAAGGTGGATTGGAATTTCCAAGTGCCGGCATCAGAGTTTGGTTTGGAGAAAATGGAAAAATCGTAAATCAAGTTTTTATGAACAGCAAGGATATTGATTTTAACGGAACAAGGGTTGGAGAAAATGTAGAGAAGTTTAAAAGTATCTTTGGAAAACCAGTATTAGAGGATAAGGAATCGGGATACATTAACTTTGACTATAAAGGATTAGTTTTACATGTGCCGTATGATTCTAAAACACAAAAGGTTATTGCTGTATACTTGGTAAAAGAATGGGAATAATGGACATCAATGTAGCAAGTGACAAGTTTGTATTATATAAAACTTATTGAATATATAAATCGTAATAATAAACAGGAGGGAGATAAGTATGAAAAAATTAATATCTATTATATGCTCTGTTTTATTATTAGGTTTATCCATGATAGGTTGCACAACCAAGCAGAAGATTGGGTTAGGTACAAAAATATCTCAAGAGACTAAAGTAGATGACAAGAAAAATGATTATGATACTAAAACAGAGGAAGCTATTGCTGAAGAAAAGAAAAGAGCCGAATTATATACTGCAGTTATGCAGGCAGCTTTTAAGGAGGAAAATGGCGGGGATAGGTTTGTTGCAGTAAAGCTAGATACATTGAAAGATTTAAGTAACCAAGCAAAAGAGGAATTAATGAAGAAGCTTACTAACCTATCAACTAACGTATATAACTTTGAGGAAATAAAAAATGATAGTTCAAAGTTTAAACTTGATGATAAGGGAAGATTGGTACAGTCTCTAAATGGAACATTATTGTGGGTAGAAGTAGAAGAGTATAATGAAAATAAAGCTATAATTACTGGAGTTTCATGGTTTGGCAATCTAGGGGCTGTTTTCCCAAAGTATGAAGCCACTTTTGAAAATGGACAGTGGAAGCTCAAAAAGATTAGCATGGCTATATCTTAGTAGAAAATGTATAATAAAAAACTACTTTAGTGAATAATACATCCGCTTAAGTAGTTTTTGTATTTATATATATCTATAAAAATAACTCGGGTTCTCTTCTATAAGCATAATCAATTTCTAATTCCTCTTTATGTCTTAGATAATCTTTATCATCATAATATTTTGCATTAGTAGGACACTTCTTAATACAAGCACCACATTTAATGCAAATTCCATTTAATTTAGATACATCGTTATTATCAATAGAACCCATAGGGCATATGCTCGCACAAAGTTTACAATTAATACAATTGCTATTTGTTTTTGGAATAACCTTCCTAATATCCACAGGTATGCCTTCTTTATTTTTAGGCATATAATATTTTTTATAGGGTTTATTTCCATTTACATATATAGATTCAAATTTGTCTTCAGTTATCATTTTTGTATATATTTTATCAGCAAAGTCATTTGCTATGGACATATCTTTTTGATCCGGTCTATCCTTGGCAAGGATTTTAGAAAATGAATGCTCTCCTATGAATGCAGCGGCTCCAATAACCTTAAAATCATTCAACTCAAGGATATCTATTAACTCTATCAAAGCATCATCATAATTTCTATTTCCATAAACAACTATAGCAACTGCTAACGCGGCATTACCTTTGGCAGAATTCAAATATTTTAAGAGTACATTAGGAACCCTTCCGGCATATACTGGAACCCCTACAATCACAACATCATCCTTTGTAAAAGCTACTGATTCTTCTCTAGCTGCTGTTAATGTAAAGTCAATAGTATTTATAGTCAATGTCTTATTAGTATTGTCTAAAATTTTACTTGCAATTCCGCATACTACTTTCTTAGTTGTACCAGTAGCACTAAAATACATTGTATTAATTTTTTTATTCATAATAAATCCCCCCATAATATCCTCATTAGCCTAATTATAGCATAAAGGTGCCATCCACATGGCAAGTAGAAAGTTTGATAATATAAAAAATCTCAGGAGATATTTATGCAGGATTTGCCTGGTAAAGAAATAAATATTTTCAACGATTATATAAAACAAGGTGAATTTAATTATAGATATAATAACATTAAAAAAATGCTAATATTTTTAAGCACCCCCTTAAATAAAAAGGAAAATACGTATAAATGTGTATAATATGGATTATGAGGGATAATTTATGAAAAGGCAAATTATTGCAATGACATTAGCGGCATATTTAACAGGGATATCTGGTACTGTATATGCTAGTGGAGAGGGAATTGTAGGTACAAACCAGGTAACAACTGAAACAGCAAGTGAAACTATGAATGAAGAAACAGCTAAAACAACAACCGAAGTAACACCTGAAACTCCTGCAACAGGAGAGGAAAATGAAGAGAAAAACCAAGAGGAAGTAAAAGTAGATGAAGGGGAAGTTGAAGATTCAGCAGGTGTTTTACCTAATTCACTTTTTTATAGCATTGAACGAGGAATAGAAGAACTTCAGATTGCAATTACACAAAGCGAAGAGAAGCTAGCTGAACTTAAGGCAAAATTTGCTGAGGAAAGAGTTGCAGAAGCAGCTATTATGACAAGCGAAGGAGAAGAAGAACTTGCAAGTAAAGTAACAGATGAATATATTAATATGCTAGCCTCAGCTACAGAACATATAAATAAGGCAATTGAAGCCAAGGATGAAGCAGTAGAAAATCTTGCAGTTCTTAATGAATATTATGAAAAAAGCCAAGAAATATTAAAGACTATGCTTGAAAAGCTTCCAGAGGATACTAGATTAGCTATTGAAAATGAGTTAAAAGAGCAGGATAAAACAATAACTGCTGTTAATAGTTTCTATGCAGCAAAAAAAGCGTTTTTTGCAGCTAAGGAAGAGTTTAAGAAAGCAAAGGCAGAACTTGAAGTTGCAAAGCAGAGCGGTGATGCAGAGGCAATCAAAATTGCTGAAGAAAAGGTAAAGGCAGCAGAAGCTTTAAAAGATGAACTTGAAGGATTAAAAGATGCAGCTGAGGCATCGAAGGAAGAAGTAAAAGAACTTGTTAAGCAAACAGAAAAAGCAATTAGCTCAGCAATTAAAGAAACAGAAAAAGCAAATGAAAAGATAACAAAGGTAGAAGAAAAAGCCTTAGATGCTGAAAAAACAGTACAAGAGAAAGCAGATAAAACAGAACAGAAAGCTATAGAAAAAGCTAAAAAGCAAGAAGCAAAGGTGCAGGCATTAGAGAATAAGACTCAAGAGAAAACTGAAGAAAAAGCTAAGAAGGTAGAAGAAAAGCTAAATGAATCACAAAAGAAGGCGGCTGAAAAAGCTAAAGAAGAATCTAAGAAGGCAGAAGAAAAGCTAAAGGAAGCAGAAGAGAGAGCTAAGGAAGCTGCTAAAAAAGCAGAACAAAAATTAAAAGAATCACAAGAGAAAGAAGCTGAAAAAGCAGTAGAAAAAGTAAAGCAAACAGAGAATACTGAAAAAAATAAATAATAAAAATAGGATGCTGATAGGCATCCTATTTTTATTAAAATATACAATATATAAGTTCAATAATAAATTGCTGTTTTAATTTTAAATAACGTATAAAAAAAATGTTAAGATATACATTATATCATATAAGAGGTGATTAAATGAAAGTAGCTATTATGGGAGCTGGAATGGCTGGGCTTTCTTGTGCTATAACTTTAGAGAAGCATGGAATTACGCCAACTATTTTTGAAAAAAGAAATAAAGCGGGGGATAGATTTATTAATGCGGAATCTATGTTTAGTATTCTCGACAGACCTATTAAAGACAATTTATCTTACATATCAGAGAACTATAATATAAATTTAAAACCTATAGATGAAATTAATAAGTTATCAATACACTCTAAAAATGAGATTGGAAATATTGAAGAGAAAATTGGATATACAAATATAAGAGGCAGACATGAGAATTCCTATGAAAATCAATTAGCGAAGCAGGTAAAATGTAATATTAATTTTAACTCAAACTACGAATATGAAGAACTATGTAAAAATTTCGATTATGTAGTATTAGCTACCGGAGATGGAGAATATGCATCTCATTTAGGTAATTATAGGTGCGATTTAACTTGTACTATAAGAGGAGTAACTGTCGAAGGGGAGTTTATAACAAGTAACCCTCATATATGGTTTAATTATGATATAATACCAAAGGGGTATGCGTGGTTGATACCTTTTTCTGAAAAAGAAGCAAACTTATCTATTGCTTATCCTGATTATCCTGACAATATAAAGTTAAATATAAATGATATGTGGGAGAGATTTTATAGTTTAGCTTGCAAGGATTTTGACCAAAATTTTGAAATAACTGATAAATTTGAGATTACAAGATATATGATGGGAATATGCGATAAGCCAAAAATTGATAATACATATTTCGTTGGAAATTGTTTTGGTACTATTTCTCCAGGTCTTGGATTTGGGCAATTTTCATCAATTTTAACAGGAATATATGCAGCATATGATATTTGCAAAATAGGATCTTATCAAGAACTTACTAAACCTTTATTTGAAAACTATAATAACTCCCTTGTGTTAAGAAAATTTTTAGAAAACTTAACAAATGATCAAATAGATTTTCATATTAAAAATTTAGATAGAAAAATTATAAGTAAATTAGTTGATAAATTATGTGAAACTAATAATAGCAGTATTGATATACTTAAGTTATCAACTCCTGTTATGAAGCTTTGGAATGAATACAAGGAATTTAAAGGACAAAAAATACAATGAGATTTTTCTTAATAACATGTTTTCGCAATATAATATAAAAATAGAAGTTTACTAGCATTTTAGAAATTAAGTAACTTTTATCATAGAATAAATTACTCTTACCCTGGGGAAAATTTTAGTGAAGGGAGAGTGATTTAAATGGGAAAAAGCAAAAATATTAAAGCACAAAATCAGAGTATGATAGATAATAGTAATGACAGCAGAAATGCAAATAATGGATATATGCAAAATGGGAATGCTAGCAAGTATGCTGCACAGCAGGGAACAAGAAACAAGAACTAGATAAAAAAAGAGGATGGAACTAAATGGAACCTATTTCAAGGACATTTTAAGTTTCATCCTCTTTCTTATTATCGTAGTACCACTAATAATAAAAAATACCTATTAAGTGGAGCTTTATATAAAAATTAAATTATATATAATATAAGTAAGGATGTTTAAATATATAGATAAAAATTACCAAATGGTGTTATTAATTCTTCGGAGGAGAAAAATTATGCATGTAGGCGTTATAATGGGTGGAGTTTCTGATGAAAGAGAAATATCAATACTCACAGGAAATGAAATAATAGAAAATCTTGATAAAGAAAAGTATGAGGTGCTTCCTGTACCTATAAATACAGAATACGAACTTATAGACAGAGCAAAATCTTTAGAATTTGCATTTATTGCTCTTCATGGGAAGTTTGGGGAGGATGGTAAAATTCAAGCAATTCTTGAAAGTCTTAAAGTACCATATTCAGGATGTGGAGTTCTAGAAAGTGCATTGTGCATGGATAAAAATATATGTAAAAAAATATTTTTAGGAGAAAATATACCTACACCTAAGTGGATTATGGTAAAACATGAAGATGATATAAATTATGAGAAAGTAGATGAAATGAAATATCCCATAGTGGTTAAACCAAACAGTGGTGGATCAAGTATAGGAATATTTATAGTTAAAAATAAAGAAAACTTAAAAGAAGCTGTAAAAGAAGCCCTAAAGCATGATAAAGAAGTAATGATTGAAGAATATATAAAGGGCGAAGAGATAACTTGTTGTATGCTTGATGGAGAAATATTACCTATATTATCTATAAAGCCTAAGAGAGATGAGTTTTTCGATTACAAATCGAAATATGAGGACGAGGGTGCAGAAGAAATTGTAGTAAATTTACCTGATCATATTGATAAGAAAGTTAAAGATATTTGTAAAAAATGCTGGAAAGGTTTAAACTTAAGAGTATATGCACGTATCGATATAATGATAAAAGGGGAAGAGGTATATGTACTTGAGGTAAACACTCTATCTGGTATGACTAAAAATAGCTTATTTCCTAAAAGTGCTAAGGCAGCAGGTATGAGTTTTAAAAGCCTTTTGGATAAAATAATAGAGTTATCAGGAAAACAATTTTAGCAGATTCATATAATTAAGTTGGTATATAAGGAGCTAATATGTTTAGAAATATAAATTTTAATAGAAAAGAGCCTATATATGAACAGCTTTATAATTATATAAAAAATATGTTAGAGGATGGAATGCTTTCATCCTCTAGTAAACTTCCTTCTACAAGAGAAATAAGCGAAAACCTAAATATAAGCAGAAATACAGTGGTAAGGGCATATGAAATTTTAGAGGCTGAAGGATACATATATACTATAAAAGGTAAGGGAAGCTTTGTAAGTGAAATAAAAAAGATAAAGACTAAAGATTGGAATGTAAGCTGGGAACAAGCTGTGAATTCTTTTGCTAAAAAGGCAGAGGAGTTAGATATTATGAAAAATGAGGCTATTTTTAAAAAAGGTATGATATCTTTTAAAAGTATAGCTCCTGATGAAAGCTTATTTGACATAGAAGAATTTAAAAAGGCTTTTTTAGATAGAATGTCCTTAGAGGGAGAAAAACTTTTAAATTATGGATATGCTCAGGGATACAAGCCTTTAATAAATTATCTTATGGACTATATGAATAAAAAGGGAGTTAGTACAAGAGATAGGGATATACTTATAACTAATGGCTTTACTGAGGGATTTGATATAGTCTTAAGTACCCTAACAAATAAGGGAGACTGTATACTTTGTGAAGATCCTACTCATAATACAGCTATAAAAATAATGAAGCTTCAAGGAATCGATATTCACGGAATAGCTTTAAACAAAGAAGGAATTGACGAAAATAAGCTTAAAGAAGAACTTAATACACATAAGTTTAAGTTTGCTTTTTTCATCCCATCATATCATAATCCTACAGGTATGGTCATGTCTTATAAAAAAAGAGAAAATGTATATAATATACTTAGGGAATATAATGTTCCTATAATTGAGGATGGATTTAATGAAGAATTGCAGCATTCAGGATCTCACATTGCACCTATAGCCAGTATAGGTGGCGAGGGAAACGGAGTAATTTATATAGGAAGTCTATCAAAAATACTTTTTCCAGGTCTCAGAATTGGATGGATATTTGGAGATAAAAGACTTATAGATATCCTTCAAAGTGTTAAAAGAAGCAGAAATATACATACTTCGTTTCTAGATCAAGCACTTTTGTATCAATATATGAAGAATGGAAGCTTTGAAAAGTATTTAAAAAAGGCTAGAAGTATATATAAATCAAAATATAATTTTACAAAAGAACTTATTGAGAAATACATCCCTCATGAATATATATTAGGGGATGGAGGCTTATATGTATATATAAAGCTCAAAGGTATAAGTTCAAGAGAACTTTTGAAAAACTGCTTTAATAGAGACGTAATATTTACTCCAGCAGATATGTTTTATGTAAACAAAGGAGGATATAATGAATTACGACTCAGCTTCTCCAGGGTTTCATTTGACGAGATAGAAAAAGGCATAAAAATAATTGGAGAAGAGGTCAAAAAACTTAAAAATAATGTTGACAAATTAAGTGGAAATTAATATAATTAATATAACATATAAAACTTATTTGTTTAGTAGGAGTTGTTGAAGTGAAGATATCTACAAAAGGAATATATGGGTTAAAAGCAATACTAGATTTAGCTACAAATTCATTTAATGATGTGGTTACGCTAAAAAGTATATCGGAAAGACAGCACATATCTGAAGGGTATTTAGAACAAATTTTTTCTCTCTTAAGAAAAAGAGAATTGGTAAAGGGAAGAAAAGGCTCTCAAGGAGGATATACTTTAGTAAAGGAACCTAAAGAGATTACGGTAGGAGAAATACTAAGGGCGTTAGAAGGGGAACTTTTTCAAGTAGATGTTCCTGAAGAAGAAAAAAACTCTAAGATAGAAAGATGTATAGAAGATAGAGTTTGGGGTAATTTAAGAGAAAATATAAATAAAGTTGTAGACTCTATAACTTTAGAACAACTTGTAGAAGATTATAAGAAATATAATAATGAAGTAACCATGTATTATATATAGAAATTAAAAATTATTTATAAAGTTTAATTTCTATTTTGGTTATAGATAATTTATAAAATAAATATTATTCAGTTGGGATGCGCGGTTTATAGGGAAATTAAGATTTCTGCAAAATATATCCCAACTAAAATTTTAAATAAAAGCATAGTAAACAAATATGTATAATAGAGGAGAGATGTTATATGAAAAAGGTATATAATAATTTAACAGAATTAATAGGAAATACACCACTTGTAAGAGTTGATAAATTTAAGGAAAAATACAATTTAAAGGGGAATATAATTGCAAAGGTAGAATATTTTAACCCAGCAGGAAGTGTAAAGGATAGAATTGCATTTGCAATGCTTGAAGAAGCTGAAAAACAAGGACTTTTAAATAAGGACTCTATAATTATAGAACCAACTAGTGGAAATACTGGTGTAGGGCTTGCTTTTGCAGCTACAGTAAAAGGATATAAATTAATACTAACTATGCCTGATACAATGAGTGTTGAAAGAAGAAATTTACTAAAGGCTTATGGAGCAGAGCTTATATTAACACCTGGAGCAGAAGGTATGAAGGGTGCAATTAAAAAAGCAGAAGAAATAGCAGCTGAAAATAATAATTCTTTTATACCTCAGCAGTTTGAGAATAAAGCAAATCCTAAAATTCATAAACTAACTACAGCAAAAGAAATATGGGAAGATACTGAAGGCCAGGTAGATATATTTATAGCAGGGGTAGGAACTGGCGGAACTATAACTGGAGTTTCCGAATACCTAAAAGAAAAAAATCCAAATGTTAAAATAGTGGCAGTAGAACCAGAAGCTTCAGCAGTACTTTCAGGAGAAAAACCAGGCCCTCATAAAATTCAGGGGATAGGTGCAGGATTTATTCCAAGTATATTAAATACAGAAGTAATTGATGAAATAGTAAGAGTTACAAATGAAGATGCACTTAAAACTACAAAAGAAGCAGCTCATTTAGAAGGAATGCTTGTTGGAATATCTTCTGGAGCGGCACTATATGCAGCAAAGATAATAGCGGAAAGAGAAGAAAACAAAGATAAAAATATAGTTGTACTTCTTCCTGATACAGGAGCAAGATATTTATCCATGGGAATATTTGATTAGTAACCAGTAGTTAGTAACCAGTAGCCAGTAAAATGTAGTTTTGCTTTGCAAAACATCCATAGCTGGGTATTGGTTACTTTTTTACTGGTTATTAGTTTTGGATAGTTCACAAAAAGGTGTAAAATTTAATAATTCCTTATACTAGAACTTAGTGCTTTGTGTTATACTATATTGTTGTACGGAGGTGAATAATTTGGATAAAATATATATGGATTATAGCGCTACAACTTATATAAAACCAGAAGTAGTAGAAGCAATGGAACCTTACATAAAAGAATATTTTGCAAATCCTTCTTCTGCATATTCTCTTTCCAATAGGGCAAAAATGATTATAGATGAAAGCAGAGAAGCGTTAGCAAATTTAATAAATGCTAAGAGTAGTGAAATATATTTTACTTCAGGAGGAACTGAAAGTGACAACTGGGCAATAAAAGGAGTGGCCTTTGCCAATATGAATAAGGGACGCCATATAATCACTTCTTCTATTGAACATCATGCAGTCTTAAATGCCTGTGAGTATTTAAAAAAGTTTGGTTTTGAAATAACTTATCTTCCTGTAGATGAATATGGAATGGTAAATTTACAAGAATTAAAAAGTAGCATAAGAAAAGATACTATTTTAGTTTCAATAATGATTGCAAATAATGAAATAGGAACTATAGAGCCTATAAGTGAAATAGGAAAGGTTTGTAAGGAAAAAAATGTAGTTTTCCACACAGATGCAGTGCAGGCAGTGGGAAATATACATTTAGATGTAGAAAATATGAATATAGATTTATTAAGCTTTGCTTCTCATAAAATATATGGTCCAAAGGGAATTGGTGCATTATATATAAGAAAAGGTACTAAAATAGATAATTTAATTCATGGAGGAGAGCAGGAAAAAGGAAAACGAGGAGGCACAGAAAATTTAGCTTCTATTGTTGGATTTGGAAAGGCTTCGGAAATTGCTTTAAATAATCTAAATGAGCATAGAGAAAGATTAACTTATTTAAGAGATATACTTATAAATGAACTTTTACAAATACCTGGGACTAAGCTAAATGGTGCTAAAGGTGAGAAAAGACTTCCTGGAAGTGTAAATATAACATTTAATGATGCTCAAGCAGAATTAATGCTTATGATGATGGATAGGGAAGGGATTTTTGTATCCTCAGGTAGTGCATGCCAAGCTGGGGCTGTAGAGCCTTCGCATGTACTTAAAGCTATAGGGCTTTCAAATAAAGAAGCCAAGGAAACTATAAGATTTAGTTTAGGATATAAAACTACGAAGGAACATGTAGACAAGGTTATTAATGTGGTTAGGGATTGTGTACAAAAGTTAAGAGGTTGTTAGTTAGTAATATCGAACTCATAAAATGCAGGGAACTATTAGGTGTTAGGATTAAATTTAATAGGAGGTATTAATTAAGTTGAAGAAGAAAGTTTTACTCGGTATGAGCGGAGGAGTGGATAGCTCTGTTGCAGCTTATCTTTTAAAAGAGCAGGGGTATGATGTAATTGGGGTCACAATGCAAATATGGCAGGATGATGAGGAATTCGAGGAAAGAGAGGGAGGATGCTGCTCACTAAGTGCTGTAGCAGATGCTAGAAGAGTTGCACAAGCACTAGATATTCCTTTTCATGTAATGAATTTTAAAGAGGATTTTAAAGAAAAGGTAATAGATTATTTTGTGGATGAATATCTTGTAGGTCGAACTCCAAACCCATGTATAGCATGTAATAAACACATAAAATTTGACTTGTTTCTAAAAAAAGCAATGGCAATGGGAATAGATTATGTAGCTACAGGCCATTATGCAATAATAGGTCAAAATGGCTATAGATATACCCTTAGAAAGTCTGATGACTCAAGAAAGGATCAAACTTATGCACTTTATAATCTTACCCAATTTCAATTAAGCAGAACCCTTATGCCTTGTGGAGAATATACAAAGGATCAAATAAGGGAAATAGCTAAAAAGATAGGTCTTAGAGTACATAATAAAAAGGATAGTGAAGAGATATGCTTTGTATATGATAATGATCATGGCGGATACATAAATAGAAACTATCCTGGAAAAGTTAAAGAAGGAAATTTTGTCGATAAGAGTGGTAAAATACTTGGAAAGCATAAGGGAATAGTGTATTATACAATAGGTCAAAGAAAGGGACTTGGAATAGCGCTAGGTAAACCTATGTATGTTACAGATATAAAGCCTAAAACTAATGAAGTAGTTTTAGGAGACGAAGAAGATATATTTACAAGAGTACTTGTAGCAAAGGATATAAATTTAATTTCCATGGATATTTTAGAAGCTCCAATGGAAGTTGAAGCTAAAATTAGATATTCTGCACAACCTCAAAAGGCATTAATAGAGCCAATTGATGGTGGACATAAAATAAAGGTTACTTTTAAGGAAAATCAAAGAGCTATAACTAAAGGTCAATCTGTAGTGTTTTATGATGGAGACATGGTTCTTGGTGGAGGAGTTATTGAATAACTAATGTTTGATTTAAATGATTAATAATTAATTTAAAATAAAAAAGCTTGCAATGATGCAAGCTTTTTTTAAATATCCATTTTGTTTACATGAACTCCTTCAACGGATGTTAACTCATTTTCTAGCGCTTCTACATCAGATTTTTCAGCAAATATTTGAAGAAGTATAAGTCCCTTTGGAGAACAAGAATCCTCTTCAGTTTCATGTAATCCTATTCGTGTTTTAATTATACAGCCATGCTCAGTTAAAATTTGTTGTACCCTTGGGGCATGTTCATCTCTTCCGTCGATGGTAACAGCCATTATGATAGTTTTTTTCATAAGTGGAAAACTCCTTCCTTGTAAATTTAAATTTGGTTTATGATTTTTCATTATACATACAATAGCATACAAATATTATCTTATCCAAATTTAGGAAAAATATATACTAAACTATAATATTTTTCTAAATAAATCAAAAATAATATAAAATAAGGAGTTATAGTAGAGTAAAATATAAGAATTTTATCTTGCATGTTATTAAAATTATGAATCAATAATGTAAATGTTAATAAAATAAGTGATAGAAAATCATACCATAAGTTCTTATAATTTTATAGTGTTTAGTATAAGTGAATTAATATATTTCAGTAGTCGTTTTCAAAGAAGGTGCTTGTTTTGCAAGCAATTATTCATAAAAAAGTAATTGTAAAATATTCAAACTTTTTACAAGAATGCCGTTGACACCCCTTTTTATAGATGATAAGATAAATAACAATAACCCCAAATAACATTTGGGTAAAAGGTAAATAAATGTAAATAGTTATGATGGGAAAAAGCTATATAAATTTAGTTACAGAGAGCCAATGGTTGCTGAGAATTGGTGCTAATGATATAGGCAATACTCACCCCTGAACATAAAAACTGAAACCTAAGTAAGTTTTTACGGTAACATCCGTTATAATGTAAGAGTTTTATAGGAACTTTCAAAGGCCATAAATACATTTAGTTTGTGGTGAAGTAGAGTGGTACAGCGTTAGTATACGCCTCTATATATCTAAAGGATATATAGAGTTTTTTTTATATACTAATATAAATATTACAAAATGGTTACTAGTTACTGATTACTAGCAACTGAGCACTAAATATACGGGGGGTTTAGATATGAAAACTTTAGATTTTGCAAAAGGAAATTATGAATGGATGGTAGATTTAAGAAGGCATTTTCACAGACATCCAGAGGCATCCTTTGAGGAGTTTAGAACTACTGATAAAATCGAAGAAGAATTAAAGAAAATGGGAATAGAAACTTTAAGGGTAACAAAAACGGGTGTTGTGGGGCTATTAAAAGGAGGAAAAGAAGGAAAGGTTGTAGCTTTACGTGCTGACATAGATGCATTATCTGTAAATGAGCAAACTGGGCTTTCATTTAGCTCAGAAACACCTGGATTAATGCATGCTTGTGGACATGACTGCCATGCTGCAACATTACTTGGAGCAGCAAAAATTTTATCAGGAATGAAAGAAGAACTACAAGGAACAGTGAAATTTATATTTCAGCCTGCAGAAGAAGTAGCGGGTGGGGCAAAGGCTATGATAGAAGGTGGAGTACTAGAAAATCCTAAAGTAGATATGATATTTGGAATGCATATTTGGTCAGATGTACCTACAGGACAAGTAGCACTTCAGCCAGGACCTGTAATGGCATCAGCAGATTGTTTTGATTTAACTATAACAGGAAAGTCAGCACATGGTTCTTCACCATGGCAAGGGGTTGACGCATTAACTTGTGCAACAGCAGTAGTTCAAGGACTACATACTATTGCAACAAAAGTAAATGATGCAAGACAACCTATAGTTATAAATGTAGGAACCTTTCATGCTGGAGAAAGATTTAACGTAGTACCTGGAAAAGCAACAATACAAGGAATGAATAGAGCATTTACTGAACACTCTAGAAAAATGCTTCCTGAATGGATTGAAAAAATGGTTAAAAATACTTGTGAAGCTCATGGTTGTGAGTATGAGTATAAGTATGAATTTATGTGCAGTCCCACTATAAATGAAGAAAAGTCTACAAAGCTTGCTCGAGAATCTGTAGCAAAAGTAGTAGGACAGGAAAACATAATTGCAATAGATAAGGCAATGGGATCAGAAGACTTCTCAGAATATGCACAAAGAGTACCAGGAGCATTTATGTTCTTAGGGGGAAGAAATGAAGAAAAAGGATGTAAGTATTCCCATCATTCAAACTTCTTCAATGTAGATGAAGACGCACTTCCACTTGGAGCTGCAAGTTATGCACAAGTGGCAATAGATTTCTTGAATAAAAATAAGTAATAACAAAACACCTAAAGAATAAAAAAATATTCTTTAGGTGTTTTTCTATAAATAAAGATTGTAAAAGTGTCTATAGATAAATCTTTATAACTTTTAGTTCGTATTGGTAGTAATTTTTACTGGCTAAATTACATCAAAAAAGCTCAGTTGATCACTTTCTGGAAGACCTATTAAACAGCCAAATTTTCTAAGTGAATCTATAGCAGAATTTCCAATCTTAGCACGTTTCTTTAGATCTTCTACAGAGCTAATAGGTTGTTCTTCTTGGAGTGCATTATATATTCCTTCTGCAGCTACCGTTCCCATACCCGATATACTGTTTATAGGAGGTCTTAAGCCATCCTCTTCAACTAGAAATCTAGAGGCATGGGATTTATATAAATCAATAGGAAGGAATTTAATATTTCTTTCGTACATTTCTAAAACTATCTCTAAGTCATCATACATATCCTTATCCTTAGGAGCTGCTTGATTACCCATCATATCAATTTCCTTCATCTTTTCTTTAACTTTCTCTTTTCCAAATATCATAAATTCTGCATCGAAGGCCTTTGCTCTAATGCTAAAGTATGCTGCATAATAGGCCTTAGGTATATGCACTTTAAACCAAGCTATTCTGAAGGCCATCATAACATAAGCTGCAGCATGGGCCTTAGGGAACATATATTTTATTTTCCTGCAGGAATCTATATACCATTCCGGAACATCATGTTCTCTCATCATTGCTTCATACTCAGCCCATTTTTCAGGGTCTTTTAATGCCTTTCCTTTACGAACTAGCTCCATTATTTTAAAGGCAGTATTAGGTGGCAAACCTTTTTTGATTAGATAAACCATTATATCATCTCTAGTACATACAGCCTCACTTATGCTGGTAACTATTTTTGAATCAATTAAATCCTTAGCATTTCCCAGCCACACATCGGTACCATGGGAAAGTCCTGATATACATATTAAGTCCATAAAGGTTTTTGGCATTGTATCTAAAAGCATTCCCCTTACGAATTTGGTGCCAAACTCAGGAACTCCAAAGGTTCCTACCTTAGAATTTATTTGCTGGGGAGTTACTCCCAGAGCTTGTGTAGATGAGAATATAGACATGGTCTCCTTATCATCCATAGGTATCGTCTTAGGATCTACTCCTGTAATATCCTGAAGCATTCTTATAACTGTTGGATCATCATGCCCTAGTATATCAAGCTTCAATAAATTCTGGTCAATGGAGTGATAATCAAAATGTGTTGTAATAATATCTGAGTTCGAATCATCTGCAGGATGCTGTACTGGGCAAAACTCAAATATTTCTCTTCCCTTGGGAACAACTATTATACCCCCAGGATGCTGTCCAGAGGTTCTCTTTATACCTGTACAGCCTCTTGAGATTCTGAGAATTTCTGCCTTATTTACTGTGATACCTTTTTCATCGAAGTACTTTTTTACATATCCAAAAGCTGTTTTTTCTGCTATGGTACCTATAGTTCCTGCTTTAAAGGTTGTGCCTTTCCCAAAGATAACCTCTGTATATCTGTGCGCCTTTCCCTGGTACTCTCCTGAAAAGTTTAAGTCTATATCCGGTTCCTTATCTCCATTGAAACCTAAGAATGTTTCAAAAGGGATATCTATGCCATCCTTAACCAAAGCTTCTCCGCAAACAGGGCAAACTTTATCTGGTAAGTCAAAACCGATTTTATAGCCATAGTCAGCAAAATCTGAATGCTTACAGCTAGGGCACCTGTAATGAGGCGGCAGGGCATTTACTTCAGTTATACCAGTCATATATGCCACAACAGAGGAACCAACAGAGCCCCTAGAGCCTACCAAATAGCCGTCTTCGTTTGACTTCCATACAAGCTTTTGAGCAATTATATACATTACGGAGAATCCATTTTTTATAATGGAATCCAGCTCTCTATCAAGCCTTTGTTGAATAATTTCAGGAAGAGGGTCTCCATAAAGCTCATGAGCCTTACCATAGGTAATATCTTTAATGGTCTGCTCACATCCATCTATGTGTGGTGTGGCCTTTTGTGGTGAAATAGGGCTAATCTGTTCACACATGTCAGATATTATATTGGTGTTTGTAACTACCACCTCATAGGACTTTTTGCTTCCTAAATAGGAAAACTCTTCAAGCATTTCCTCAGTGGTTTTTAAATATAAAGGAGCCTGATTGTCTGCATCCTTAAATCCCTGTCCTGCTTCTAATATACGCCTGTATATCTCATCCTCAGGGTCCATAAAGTGAACATCTCCTGTTGCCACTACAGGTTTATTTAATTTTTCACCAAGAGCAACAATTTTTCTATTGATTTCCTTTAGATATTCTCTATTAGGTACCTGCTCTGTCCTTACTAAATAATCATTATTTTTTAGGGGTTGAATTTCTAAATAATCATATTCCTCTGCAATAGTTTTAATTTCCTCATCTGATTTTCCAAGTAAAATTGCCTGGTAAAGCTCTCCTTCACTGCAGGCACTACCAAGTATTAAACCTTCAGAGTATTTTTTATAAAGACTTCTTAATATACGAGGTTTCTTATAAAAATAATCTAAATGGGAATAGGATACCAGCTTATATAAATTCTTTAATCCTACATAATCCTTTGCCAGTATTATTGCATGATAGGTCTTAAGTTTTTTATATTCTTCCCTTTTAGATTCTTCATCGGAGCCATATATATCTATATCCTGAAGAGTTTCTGCGCCTCTCTTCTTTAGCTTTTCAAGCATTATATTAAAGACCTTAACTGTGGTAGCCACGTCATCTAAGGCTCTATGAGCAACCTCAACCTTTATGCCAAGATTCTTAGCAATTCTCCCTAATTTATAGGTTTTAAAATCAGGAAAGAGCTCTTTTGCTAATGATAAGGTATCTAAGTATGTAAAATCGAAGTTATACCCTAAGACCTTAGCGTTATGCTTTAAGAAGCCTACATCGAATTCAGCATTATGGGCAACCAAAACGCTTCCCTGTATAAACTGTAACATTTTAGGAAATACATTTTCTATGGTATCTGCATCTTTTACCATATCATCGGTTATATTAGTAACCTCAATAACTCTTGCAGGAATAGGTTTTTCGGGATTCACAAAGCAGCTAAATTCCTCTATTACCTTTCCATCTTTAAGTTTCATAATTCCTATCTCAGTAATTTTTTCTGTTACTGGTGAAAAGCCCGTGGTTTCCAAATCCAGCACACAATAGGTGGTATCAATACTCTGTCCCTTAAGGTTTGTTACAGAAGGTTTTTTATCCGGTGCTAAATAGGCCTCTACTCCATATATGACCTTCATATCAGGATTATCTCTACCTAAAAGCTTATGGGCCTCGGGAAAGGATTGAACCACTCCATGATCCGTTATAGCAATAGATTTCATGCCCCAGCTCATTGCTCTTTTAATCAAATCAGTGGCACTGGTCATGGCATCCATCTGACTCATTTGTGTATGCATATGCAGCTCTACTCTCTTTACCTGAGATCTATCCTGTCTCTTAACTTTTCTCATACCTTCTATTTCTATTATAGTATTGGCAATAAGCTCAACTTCTCCAGAAAACTTACTATAGCCTGCATTTCCAGAAAGCCTAACTCTCTTAGCCTTTTTAAGTTTAGATAATACCTCACCGTCTTCGCCAGGCTTAATAAAGGATTTACAAGTCATAGAACTTGAGCCATCATACAAGTCAAAAGAAATTAATGTTTTTCCGCTTTTTAATTCCTTTGCCTCTATATTGGATATTTCCCCTTGTATAGCTATCTTTCCCTCATCTGGTGTAATATCAGTAATTTTTATTATGGTATCCTTAATTTTAGAGCTTCTGCCTAATATCAAGAAAGGATCACCTTTTTTTCCATCAGTTTCGGCTTTTATTTCCTGTTTTTTTTCTAAAACTTCATTAGGTGAGTTAGGGACAACATTACTTAAAGTTGCCTCAACTTGCTTTTGAATAAACAGCATTTCCTTTTCACGTATATCCTCTTGCATCCTTATTAAATCTTCGCTGCTTACTTTATCAATAAAATTTATTTTATATGCTGTACCATATAGGTTTTTAATGGCATTATGGAGTCTTTTATCATAATCCATGGATTTTAAAAAGTCTGATACTGCAAGTTTAAAATTAAAATTTATTGTATCATTATCCACTTCATATTCACTATTATTTATCACTGCCTTTAATGCAGGGTATTTATCTGCGAGTGAAAGTACAATACTTTCTAATTCATCTTTTATGGGTTTTTTTTCTGTTCCATCAACATATGTTACAGTGATTTTAGAATCTTTCAATTCAAATCTTTCTCTTATAAACTTATTTAGGAATTCAAATTCTCTTATCTCAATATATTTATCTGAGCTGATTTTCATCTCTAGGGTTTTAGTATTTTTCTTTAAGACCACTGCTTCTACAAGTGCAGTATTTATGTTACCCCCTGATTCATAATCACTAAAAATTTCATTTATTCTTCTCATGTTAATTCCTAACCTTCTCCCACAAATTTTTAGTATGTTACTATTATATAGGATAGACTTATGATTTGTCATGTAGCGAAAAAAAGTATAGCGATATTCATATCTATGATAGCAATTTTAACATTGGTTTTCTACTAGTTTTAAATGTAAATAATGTACAAAGTTATATATATCTTATTTTGTGTTAAAATATAAACATAGTAAAATCTAATAACGTGATAAATATTAAGTATTAAGCATTAGCTACAAAAGAGGAGGGTATAAGGTGGGGGAAACTAAGTGGACCAAGGAACAAGAAAGTGCTATATACACCAAGGGTTGTAATCTTTTAGTTGCAGCAGCAGCGGGTTCTGGTAAAACTGCGGTACTGGTGGAAAGAATAATAAAGAAAATAACGGATAAAGAAAATCCTATGGATATAGATAAATTATTAGTTGTTACATTCACAAATGCAGCAGCGGCTGAAATGAAGGAAAGAATAGGGGAGGCCATTACAAGGGAACTGGATAAAAATCCAGATTCCAAGGTGCTTCAAAGACAGTTAACGCTTTTAAGTAAGGCTAATATAACTACAATACATTCTTTTTGTTTAAATGTAATAAGAAATAACTTTCATATTTTAGATGTAGACCCGTCCTTTAGAGTTGCAGATGAAACGGAAACAATTTTATTAAAACAGGAAGCCTTAGATGAAATATTTGATGAAAGTTATGAAGAAGATAAGGTAACTTCTGAATTTTTAAGTCTTGTGGAATCTTATGGGGGAAGAGACGATAAAAAGGTTATCGAAATGGTAGAAAACATTTATCATTTTTCTCAAAGTATGCCTTGGCCTGAAAGCTGGCTTGAAGAGGCAATTGAAGTTTTTAATGTAAAAGAAGATTTCAATTTTGAAAACACTACTTGGGCAGAGATCTTAGTAGAAAATATAAAAATAGAGCTTGAGGGATTTAAAAACAGACTAAAAAAGGCAGTAAATATGCTAGAAGAAGATGAACTCTTAAATCCTTATAAAGAAATTATTAACGAAGATTTAAATTTTATAGAAGATCTTATAATGGAAGAAAGTTTTGGAAGTATGGCCGAAAAGATATTTTTATATTCACATTCAGTGCTGCCTCGTAAAAAGCTAGATGAATATTTAAAAGAAATAAAAGAAAAGGCTGTTAAAGTAAGAAATGATGTAAAAGACAAGCTAAAAGGCATAAGGGAGAGTTATTTCCAGGGACATGAGGATATAAAAAGTCAACTTCAAGGTTTATACCCAAGAATGAAAGTTTTGAAGGATTTAGTAATAAACTTTAGTATGAGGTATGCTGAAAAAAAGAGAGAAAAAAATATAATAGATTTCAATGATATAGAACATTTTTGTCTTTATATACTTACACAATTTACAGAAAAAGATGAGATTATTCCTTCATCTATAGCCGTTGAGTATAGAAGGAAATTTGAAGAAGTACTAGTTGATGAATATCAAGATAGTAACTTGGTTCAAGAGGTTATATTAAATTCAGTATCACGCCAGCCTAATATAGAGCTACAAGATTCTAAATTGACTGTGCCAAATTTATTTATGGTAGGCGATGTAAAACAAAGTATCTACCGTTTTAGGCAAGCAAAACCAGAGCTTTTTTTAGAAAAGTATAATACCTATGAAGAAGGCCAAGGAGAAAATAGAAAGATAAAGTTATTTAAAAATTTTAGAAGTAGAGAAAATGTTATACACGGGGTAAATTTTATATTTAAGCAAATAATGTCTAAAAATCTAGGAGAGCTTGACTATACTGATGAGGAAGCTTTAAATCCAGGAGCATATTATCCAGAGCCTGAGGAAGGCATAAATTACGCAGGAGCTGTAGAACTTCACCTTATGGAAAAAAACTCTCTTAAAAATCAAAGTACACTAGAAGGAGAAGATGTAGAAGAAGAAATAGAAGAGGATGCTCCAGATAATATTAAGCTTGAAGCAAATATGGTATGCAAAATAATAAAAAATCTTATGAGCTCAAGTGAAAATCCCTATATGGTATGGGATAAAAATATAAATAGTTATAGAAGACTTCAATATAGAGATATAGTAATACTTATGAGAGCTACTAAAAGCTATGCTCCGACATTTACAGAAGAAATGAATAATACAGGTATACCAGTGTTTGCGGATTCCACCTCAGGATATTTTGAAACAGCAGAGGTAAAAACAATACTTGCTCTTCTTCAAGTTATAGATAATCCAAGGCAAGATATTCCTTTATTAGCGGTTTTGAGAAGTCCTATATTTTCTTTTTCAGCAGAGGAGATAATAGACGTAAGGCTTATAAATAAGGAATTAAGTTTTTATGAAATAATAAACAACATAGTTAGCATGGATGATATAGAAGCAATAGAGGAAAAAGATAACATTAGGGCTTTAAACAAAGACTTTATTAAAAAAATAGAATATTTCCATAAAAAACTTGAAAAATGGAGAGATAGAGTTGTAAATTATCCTCTAGATCAATTTATATGGTCCTTATACACAGAAACTGGTTACTATGGTTATGTAGGAGCAATGCCTGGAGGAATTCAAAGACAAGCAAATTTAAGAGTATTGTTTGAAAGAGCAAAGCAATATGAAAGCACAAGTTATAGAGGATTATTTAATTTTATAAATTTCATGAATAAACTTCGCTACAGCAGTGGAGATATGGGAAGTGCAAAGATAATTGGAGAAAATGAAGACGTAGTAAGAATTATGAGTATTCATAAGAGTAAGGGATTGGAATTTCCTGTGGTAATACTTGCGGGCTCTGGCAAGCAATTTAATCTTCAAGATACTAAAAAAAGTGTACTTTTTCATCATAAGCTTGGATTTGGACCAGAATATGTGGATTTAGAAAAAAGAGTATCCTATGATACTATAATGAAAGAAGTTATAAAAAAGAAAATTAATTTAGAAACACTTTCTGAAGAACTAAGGATTTTATATGTTGCATTTACAAGGGCTAAGGAGAAATTAATCATCACTGGAATGGTTAAGGATTTAGATAAAACTCTTGAAAAATGGTGCGATAAAGCTCAAGAAGAGGGAGAAAAGATACCTACTTATGCAGTAATGGAGGGTAAAAGTTATTTGGATTGGATAGTGCCACCATTAACTCGTCATAGTGATTGCAGGTGTTTATTAGAAAGAATAGGACTTGATATTTCTTCAAGTCATTGGTCTATGGATAATTCTCATTGGAAAATAAATTTATGGAGTAAGGAAGATTTTAAAGAGGAAATAATAGAAAGGGAAGAAAGAGACATATTAAAGGAACTTGAAATTTTTTCAGGAACTGAAGAAATAAGCAAGTTCAAAGCTGAAATAGAACGAAGACTCCAGTTTTTGTATCCTTATAAAGAGGCTTCTATTATACCTGCAAAATTTTCAGTATCAGAAATTAAAAGAAGATTTTCGCCTTTAGATGAGGAAAATTCTCAGGATATGTTTAAATCAGTTATACTTAAAAAACCGCTGTTCCTAGAAAAGATAAAAAAGTTTACGGCAGCGGAAAAGGGAACTTTTATGCACCTTGTAATGCAACATCTAGATATAGCTAATACTGAAGGTATAGAAGATATAAGAAGGCAAATAAATATAATGATAATGGAGGAATTTTTAACTGAGGAGCAGGCGGAATCTATAAATATTTATAAAATACTTAAATTTTTAAAAAGTGATTTAGGACAGAGAATAAAGAAGTCTACCAAAGTAAAAAGAGAACTTCCTTTTTATATAGAAATACCAAGTAGTGAGCTTTATAAAGAACTCCCTTCTAATATATATAAGGATGAAAAGATACTTATACAAGGAGTGATAGATGCATTCTTTGAGGAAGAAGATGAATTAGTACTTTTGGACTATAAGACAGATTATGTAGAAGAAGTAGAAGAATTTAAGAAAAAATATTCTCTTCAGTTAAAATATTATAAAAGAGCTTTGGAGAAAATAACAGAAAAGAAAGTTAAAGAAGTCTATATTTATTCATTTCATAAGGAAGAAAATTATAAATTGTAACAAATGTTACTGGATAATAATTATCAACATGTTATGATATACCTAAGTTAGAAATAAAATATAAACTAGAGGTGAATATTATGAAGAAAAATACTATAAAAGTTTCTATAATAGGTGCAGGTTTTGTGGGTTCTACTACTGCATATGCATTGATGATGGAAGGATTAGCTTCAGAAATAGTAATTGTTGATATAAATAAACAAAAGGCCGTAGGGGAAGTTATGGATTTAGCTCATGGAATTCCCTTTGTAAAACCTGTAGATATACGTGCAGGAGATTATAAGGATACAAAGGATTCAGATATTGTAATTATAACTGCAGGAGCAGGACCAAAGCTAGGAGAAACAAGACTTGATTTGATAGATAAGAATTATAAAATATTTAAATCAATGGTACCTGAAATAGCAAAATATAGTCCTAACTCAATATTACTTGTGGTTTCAAATCCTGTGGATGTACTTACATATGTAACTTATAAGCTTTCGGGATTTCCTGCTGAAAGAGTAATTGGTTCAGGTACTGTACTCGATAGTTCAAGATTTAGATATCTCTTAAGTAAGCATTTTAATGTAGATGTAAGAGATGTCCACTCTTATATATTAGGCGAACATGGTGATTCTGAAATAGCTGCCTGGAGTTTGACTAACATAGCAGGGATAGATGTAGATAACTATTGCAAGTGCATATGCAAAAATTGTGACGGAAACTTTAAGATTGGCATTCTTGATCAAGTAAGAAATGCAGCATATGAAATACTAGATAGAAAAGGATATACTTCTTATGCAGTAGCACTAGCGGTTGTAAGAATAGTAGAAGCAATACTTAGAGATGAAAACTCAATACTTACAGTATCCACCCTACTCAAGGGGGAATATGGCATTGAAGATGTATATATGGGAGTACCTACAGTAGTAGGAGATACTGGTGCGAAAAGAATACTTGAAGTAAACTTAAATGAGGGAGAAAAAAGAAATCTAAAAGAATCTTCATCAGTATTAAAGGAAAGTCTTACTGAAATAAAATTTCAGTAGAGCAAAGGTGATAGGTACTAGGGCTGAGTTACCAGTAAGCTAGTAACCAGTCCCTAGTACCTAAGAATTTTTCGTTTCAAGGAATTCTTGAGCGCTTCTATAGCCTGACCGATAAAGGTTTAGGCTTTTTTCTTTGCTAATATCAAATTCTTTGGAGTCTACATCCTCTATAGGAATTAAAATGGAACGTTTAAGATTTTCCTCCTTTACCCAGTCATCTTCTATGTTTTGACTTCTGATGGTGTCAGCCATATCAAATAAGAGAGAAAGAGGATCGGTTTTACCTAGAGCAGTATAACTTACCTTAGATATTTTGAATTTAAATCCTAATGTAGGATTGGTAGTATTCATATTATCAAATATAGTTATTGGGTAATTACAACAAAGTGAGCCATCTACTATGAAACTTACTCCATCTTTGTGGTTCAGTTCAACAGGTTTAAAATAAAAAGGTATGCTGCAGCTCATTCTAACAGCTTTAGCAATAGGAAAACTGTCTGGATCTATGCCGTATTCGGGCAAATCATCAGGTAAAATCATCATCTTTTTTTTAGTTATATCGGAAGCTATTATTTTTAAAATGTATCCATTTTTACTTTTTAAATCCCCAAATGTAGTTATTCCTTTTTCTTTAAGTAATTTATCAATCCATTCTTCTAAATAATCTCCTGAATATATACCCTTGTCTTTAAAAAAACTTATAGCTTTAGTCACCATAGTTTTTTTTATAAGCGTGTCACTATCTATAAATTTAAGAAAGTTTACATTTATAAGTAAATCTTTTAATTCTTTAGAAGTATAGCCTGAGCAAACTAAAGAGGCTATTAGAGAACCTGCAGAGGTACCCGCGGCATTCTCACATATATGTCCATGTTTTTCTAAACATGACAGTGCACCTACAAAGGCAATAGCTCGAAGTCCTCCTCCTTCAAAAACACCGTTAAACTTCATTTGATCACTTCCTCTTAAAAATGTTATCAATATATTTATATGCTTATTAAATTGTTAAGTTTCAATTATAAATTATTAATCTACAAATTTATTTTAGGATTCTTTGATTTTATTTGGGCAAATTGGTAAAATAGGTTTATGATAACTAGAAATTATAAATTAGGAGCGTGAATATAAATGCAAGAAGTAGTAGAAAGATTTTTAAAATATGTAAAGTTTGATACAAAATCAGATGAAGAATCAGGAGTTACTCCAAGTTCAGAAGGCCAAAAGGTTTTTGCAAAGGAACTTGGAAAAGAGCTTGAAAATTTAGGGTTTACAAATGTAACAGTGGATGAAAATTTTTATGTAATGGCTGAAATTCCTTCAAATATAGATAAAGAGGTTCCAGTAGTAGGATTTATAGCTCACATGGATACAAGTCCAGATATGAGTGGAAAAGATGTAAACCCTAAGTTTGTAGAAAACTATGATGGGGGAGATATAGTTTTAAACAAGGAAAACAATATAGTGCTAATGCCAAGTGAATTTCCAGATCTTAAAAACTATATAGGTAAAACATTAATTACAACTGATGGAACAACGCTTTTAGGAGCAGATGATAAGGCAGGAATTGCGGAAATAGTTACTGCTATGAGATATTTAATAGATAATCCTCAAATTCCACATGGTACTATAAAAGTGGCTTTTACTCCAGATGAGGAAATTGGAGAGGGTGCAAATCATTTTGATGTGGAAAAATTCAATGCACATTTTGCATACACTGTGGATGGAGGAGCTATAGGGGAGTTAGAATATGAAAACTTTAACGCTGCTTCAGCAAAGGTAACTATACAAGGAAGAAATGTTCATCCAGGCACTGCTAAAAATGCCATGATAAATTCTGCCCTTATAGCTGTAGAATTTATGAGAGGTCTTCCTGAAAATGAAGTTCCAGAAAACACAGAAGGATATGAAGGATTTTATCATTTAACTTCTATAAAGGGAGACGTAGAACTTACTGAACTTAGCTATATAATAAGGGATTTTGATAAGGAAAGTTTTGAAAATAGAAAAAATATAATGCAACAAATAGCAAATAAAATAAATGAAAAGTATGGAAAAGAATTAGTATCTTTAAAAGTAAGGGATCAGTATTATAATATGAAGGAAAAAGTTGAGCCTTCCAAATATATAGTAGATATTGCTCATGAAGCCATGATAGAGGCAGGAGTTATTCCAAAGGTGACTCCTATAAGGGGAGGAACTGATGGGGCTAGATTATCCTTTATGGGATTACCTACTCCAAACTTTTTTACAGGCGGACATAACTTTCATGGGAAATATGAATTTATACCTGTAGAATCTATGGAAAAGGCAGTAGAAGTAATACTTAAGGTAGTAGAAAGAACAACTAAACTCTAACATATAATATTTTAATAAAATTATATTTCTAGAAAAACATTAATCCTAGAAGGGTTAATGTTTTTCTTTTTTTATATTATTTGTATTAAGTGTAAAAAATAACAATTATTTTGAAAAAATATGTTGTAATTTGTTGAAAAAGTAAAAAAACAATGTTAATATTAAACTATGAAAGCAAAAGGGAGTTGAAATCATGGAAACTTTAGAAGGCTGGCTTGCCAAGCAGGATATTTATACGGTTTTAATGTTTATAATTTTTATTTTTGCAATAATTATGCTTATAATTAACATATATAAAAGAAAAAAAGCTGAAGAAATGCTTATAAAAACTCAACAGCTTTTAGATGAAGTTAGATTACAGGATGAGATTACAACGGAGTTTTTTACAAATGTATCACATGAACTTAGAACTCCTTTAAATGTAATGCTTAGTAGTATACAACTCATAGAACTTTACATACAAAAGGGAATGATAAAAGAAGAAGGCGTAAGTTTACATAAAAAGATAGATGTAATTAAGCAAAATTCATTAAGACTCTTAAAACTTATAAATAACTTAATAGATATAACGAAAATGAATTCGGGGTTTTATGAATTACAGCTTAAGAATTGTAATATAGTATCTGTAGTAGAAGAAAGTGTATTATCCATGATAGAATATGTGGAAAGTAGAAATATAGAGTGCATTTTCGATACAGAAGTAGAGGAAATGTATATGAATTGTGACCCTGAAAAAATCGAGAGGGTAATGCTTAATTTATTATCTAATGCAGCTAAGTTTACTCCTAAGGATGGGAAAATATATGTAAATGTTTATCAAAGAAAAGATAAAGTTGAAATTAGTGTTAAAGATACGGGGATAGGTATCGCAAAGGATAAACAAAAAATAATATTTGATAGATTTAAGCAAATAGAAGGAGCGGCAAGAGATAGTAAAGATAAAGGCAGCGGTTTAGGGCTTTATTTAGTGAAATCTATGGTAGAACTTCATAATGGAAATATTAAATTAAAAAGCGAAATAGGAAAAGGAAGCGAATTTATAGTAACATTTCCTATAGAAAATATTAATGAAACTCATAGTGAAATTAATAGAGAACCTGATAAAGAAGTGGAGCGCCAGTGGGCAAATTATGAAAAAAATGAATTATCAGGGCTCGAACTTTCAGATTTATTGAGTGGAAATGTCAAATAAGAAAGAACAGGTAACCCCTGTTCTTTCTTATTTGACAATATTTTTGGATGTTTTTAATATTTACAAAATGTTTTGTAATGAACTGTAATACGAAATATCTTGCAAAATAATACAAACGTGATATACTAATATATGTACTAAAACAGGTTAACATAATATTAGGAGGAGGTGACAATGAATGAAAGACGAAAAGATATTTAACTTAACACAAGACGTTATAGACGAATGTTTAGAAGAAAGCATGGAAAAGCCAGAAGAAGAAAACTCTGCTTATAAAAGAAGCGCCTAATAAAATTTTTAGGAAGGGGTAAAAGCCATAGGAGGTTAGTCTCCCATGGTTAAATATATGATAAAATATAATTTATCAAAAAATAAATAAAAAACTTCCAAGCTTAATTACTGCATGGAAGTTTTTTATTTATTTTTTGAAATTAAAAAAGGGATGCCGTAAAGGGCATCCCTGAAAAATCTATGCAAGTATTTACTATCATATTAAATATATTAAGTTAACACCATGAAAAACAACTAAATAGGCATCTTAATATTGCACAAATTATCGCAATAATTATAATCCACCATATAAAGCACCATATCCACCAGCAGCACCACATAAATTTCACCTCCTCTTTAAAAGACCGAGGCTATTATCCAAGGTTATTATATTATATGAAGATACATGCAGCTTTGATACTATAATAGTTGGCTAGAAAAAGAAATATAAGTTTAGTATAATTAGGATAAATAATAGTTTGAGAATTAAATGTGAATATAGATATGGATTAGAATCATAAAAGTACAAATAAAGGGACATTTAAATAATTAAGATTGGAAGGGATAAGATTGCGAATACTTCATACATCAGATTGGCATCTGGGAAAAAGTCTAGAAGGATATAGCCGTTTGGAAGAGCAGGAATTGTTTTTAGAGGACTTTATAGAAGTTGTAGAAAAAAATGAAGTGGATTTAGTAATAATTGCTGGAGACATATATGATAGTTCAAATCCTTCTGCTAGGGCAGAAAATTTATTTTATAAAGCACTTAATAGAATTTCTCAAGGGGGAAAAAGAGGAATTCTTATAATTTCAGGCAATCATGATAATCCGGAAAGGCTTGTTGCTGCAAATCCTTTAGCTAAGGAACAGGGAATTATAATGGTTGGACTTCCTAAAAGTGTAGTACCTGTAGGGAATTATGGGGAAATGGAAGTCATAGACTCCTGTGAGGGATGCATAGAAATTAACATAAAGGATGAAAAAGCAGTTATTATAACCCTTCCTTACCCTAGTGAAAAGAGATTAAATGAGATCATCTCTGATAATCAAGAAGATGAACTTAGAAGAAGGGATTACTCAGAAAAGGTAGGAGAAATCTTAGAAAACTTATCCTGTAAGTTCAGAGATGATACTATAAATATAATAGTTTCTCATCTGTTTATAAGAGGAGGAGAAGGAAGTGACTCTGAAAGGCCTATTGAGCTTGGTGGAACTTTAGCAGTAGACATAAATAAGTTTCCTAAAAATGCTCAATATGCAGCATTAGGACATCTTCATAAACCCCAAAGAGTTAAAGGAAGAGATTATCCTGTATATTACTCAGGTTCTCCTCTTCAATATAGCAAAAGTGAGATAAACTATGCTAAATGTCTTTATATAGTGGATGTAAAACCTAAGAAAGAAGCAAAGATAGAAGCTATTATGATAAATACATACAAGCCAATTGAAATATGGAAGTGCAGCGGAATAGAAGAAGCTATAAAGAAATGTAAGGAAAATTCCTCAAGAGAAGTCTGGGTATACTTAGAAATAACTATGGATACTTTTTTATCTCAAGAAGATATAAAAACCCTCAGAGAGTTAAAGAAGGATATTGTAGAAATAAAACCTAAAATAAAAAGTGAAGTTGAAGAGGAAATTGCATTTGAAAGCTTAAAGGAAAAATCAATGGATGAAATATTTAAGGAGTTTTATATAAACCAAAGAGGGGTAGAGCCTGAGAGTGAAGTTATGGATTTGTTTTTAAGTATAATACAGGGAGATGAAGAAGATGAAGCCTAAAAGACTTAAGATAAGAGGATTAAATAGCTTTATAGAAGAGCAGGATATTTATTTTGATCAGCTTGTGGAAAGAGGGCTTTTTGGAATATTTGGACCCACAGGAAGTGGTAAATCCACAATATTAGATGCTATAACCTTATCTTTGTATGGTTCGATTGCTAGAGGAAGTAATGAGTACATAAACAGCTTTTCAGAAGATATGTATGTATACTATGAGTTTCAGGTGCTGAATGAAGGTCAAAGAAAAACCTACAGCGTGGAGAGAATTATAAAAAGAGAGAAAAAGGATAGGAGTAAATATAAAACTTCATCTTCAAGATTGGTATGTATTAAAGATGATGAAAGGGAAATAGTAGCAGAAGGGGTTAGGAGTGTAGAGGAAAGTATAAAATCCATAATAGGTCTTACATTAGATGATTTTACTCGTTCTGTGGTTCTTCCTCAGGGTAAGTTTAGTGAATTTTTAAAGCTTACTGGAAGAGAAAGACGTGATATGCTTGAGAGAATATTTCTTCTTGAAAGTTATGGAAAAAATCTTTTGGAAAAGATAAAAAAGGTTAGAGTAAAGACATATACAAAGCTTCAGCAGCTTGAGGGTCAACTTAAAAGTTTTGAAGGAATATCAAAGGAAGAATATCTTTATTTAAAGGAAAAAATGGATTTGCTTGATGTGGAAGAAAAAAAGTTAAGTTTGGATAAATCCTCTGCTGAAAATCAGTATGAAAAGTATAAGAGAATTTGGGAACTTCAAAAGGAGCTTAACATATATTTAGAAAAGCTTCAAATTATTAAAGAAAAAGAGGAAGAAATAAACTTAAAAAAATATAAATGGGATAGGGGCATAAGGGCTTCTAAAGTAAAACCATTCCTTGAAAGTGTAATAGATACGGAAGGAAAGATAGAAAAGAATAAAGTTAATATAGAAGGCTTAAGCAAACAACTTAATTTAAAGGAAGTAATTCTAAAGAAATTAGAAAATAAATATAATTATGCACTAGAGGAAAAAAACTCTAAACTGCCGATTTTAATTAAAAAGGAAGCAGACCTTTTAATAGCTAAAGATAGGCGGGAAAAGTTAAATATTATAATAAAAGATAGAGATGCACTGCAATTAGAATGGAAAAAACGAGCAGCTGAAAAGAGTTTAAATGAAGATGAACTAAAAAAGATAAATAAATATATAGAGTTTATAAGATTAAACATTGAAACCTTGGAAAAGGACATAAGTAGCTTAAAAGTTCAAGGTGAATTTAAGGAAAAGGTACAAGAAGGAGCTTTAAAGGAACGAGAACTTAAAGACTTATCAAAAAGACTTCAAGAGGGAGAAAGTAAATTAAATTTAAAAATAGATGAGCTAAGAAACCTTGATAAAGATTATGAGAATTCAAAGAAGAAAGAAGAAGAATTGTTTCAAGCACTAAGCTTACTTCAAAAGGAAAGGCAGAAACTTCAAAGTTTAAATCCTGGAGATGAAAATACTTTATTTTCATTAAAACAAGAAGCATATTTAAAAAGTAAAAGACTTGATGAAGTATTAAAAAATCATGAGAAAAAATGTGAGTTAGAAGAAAAATTAAAGCCTTTTATAGAACAGAAAGTTTTACTAGAAAGCAAATTAAAAAAGGTTACAACAGAGCTTAGTACTAAAGAAAGTGAAGTTAAAAGTGTTAAGAAGGACATAGAGGAATATAAAAAGAAAAACATGGCGTCTATTTTGGCAAATGAAATTGAAGAGGGTGAAGCTTGCCCAGTATGCGGATCTATTCATCATCCATCCTTAGCAGAAAGTGCTTCTTTAGATAAAATAGAAGATTTAACTAAGATGGAAGAGGAACTTAAGGAAACAGCTGACTGTCTGCAAAAGGATAAAATAGAGCTTGAGGGAAAATTACTTGGACTTAAGCTTAAGGAAGATAATATAAATGAGCAGTTAAAAGACTTTATAGATAATTTAAAAGATATAAAAATAGAAGAAATGCAGCAGGAAGTAAATAAGTTTAATGATAAAGTTGAAAGCTTAGATAAAGCCATTAAGGAATATAAAAGCAAAAATGAAAAAGTAGAAAATAAAATAGATGATTTAAAGGAAGAAAAGTTAACTATTGAAAAGTCTATAATTACATTGGAGGAAAAGATTAACTCCTATAAAGTTTCTATAGATGAAATTAAATCTGAAATTAATGGATTGCAGGAAAAGCATATAAGGCTAAAAGAGCAGTGGAGCAATATTATAAAGGAACTAAATGTAGAAAGCTTAATAAAGGAATTAGAAAACATAAATAAAAAAGATAAAGAAAGAGAAAGTAAAGAAGTTTTACTTAAAGAAGAAAGAAATAAATTAGAAAACTTTCAAGCTAAAAAGAGTGAATTAGAAGTTAAGATAAACCAAATTAAAAATGCAATGGATGTTATAACTCAAAGTGGAAAAGAAAAAACAAACTTTATAGAGGATGAAGAAAAGGAAATAAGTAGGCTTTCAGATGGAAGAAATATCGGAGACTATATAAAAGAAATTAGGAATAAAACAGAGCTTATAAATAAAAATGAAAAGGAGCTTAAGGAATCCCTGGGAAAAGAAAAAACTGAAAAACAGCTTATTCAAGAAAGAAAATGGGGAGAAGAGCAGTTAAGAGAAAGTCTTAATGAATCTTTAAGAATCTATCAGTTAAAGTTAAATCAATCTCTTATAGAAAATGAATTTGTAGCACTAGGAGATGCTAAAGATTCTTTAGTGGAAGTTAATGAAATGGAAAGGCTAAAAAATGCCATTGAATCATTTGAGGAAGAGTTTAAAAATACCATAAATAATATACAGAGAGTTAATGAAAGACTAAATGGAGAAAGTATTGAAGAAGAAAAATGGCTTCAAATCATACAAGATAAAGAGGAAAAATCGAAACTTTTAACCTCGAAGATAAAGGAAATAGCAACTTTGGAAAAAGAACTTCAAGACATGGAAAAAGCGCTAAAGAGTGTTGAGGATTTATTAGAAGTTCAAAAGAAAATAAAGCATAAATTAAGTCTTATCCAAGATATAGAAAAGCTAGTGGAAGGGAATAAATTTGTGGAGTTTGTAGCAACGCACCATCTGAAGTATATAGCTTTGGAATCATCCAAGAGACTTAAGGAAATAACAGGAGATAGATATGCACTTCAGCTTGATCCAAATAGCAATTTTGTCATAAGAGATGATAGTAATGGTGGAAGCATAAGAAGCACAGCTACACTTTCAGGGGGGGAGACCTTCGTTACATCACTTGCCCTTGCGCTTGCATTATCTTCTCAGATTCAGTTAAAGGGAAGTACACCGCTTGAGTTTTTCTTCTTAGACGAGGGATTTGGAACTTTGGATAATACTCTTTTAGAAGTGGTTATGACATCTCTTGAAAGATTAAGAAGCAATAAATTAAGTGTAGGGATAATAAGCCATGTGGAAGAGCTTAAAAATAGAGTACCTGTAAAACTTATAGTAGAGCCTCCAGTATCGGGAATCGGTGGAAGTAAGGTAAGAATTGAGTACAGCTAGATTTTCAATGTTGAATTTGGAGTATGGGATTTACATGCAGGAAGTCAGTTCACTACTTTTTAAGATGTAAATCCTATACTATATCCACCATTAAAAACGTGCAATTTTTATAGAGATTAGTGATTGCAACGTAGGACCTAGGATTTAAAAGGAATTATTTTTTTCCGTGAATTTTCTCCATTATATCCTTCAACACTCCATTAAATTTTTTAGATTTAAATTCAGGGAAGGCATTGCGGATTCTTGAAGATCTCTTGATGGCTTTAGATATTATATACTCATATCTAGTTTTTAATTCAGCTATTAAATCCTCTGAGTTAGCATCAATTTGTTTGTTCCTTCTTAGTGATTTTATATGAAAGTTTAAATTTTCAAGCCTCTCTTTTAGTTCTAAGTTTATATTGTGAAGTTCTTTAAATAATGAATGCATATGAATTACCTCTATTAAAGTAGCTGTAAAATCTGCTATAAAATATGCAAGTAATGCAGAAAAAAACCAAGTCCCAATTGGGAAAGGAATCCACCTTATAATAAAGTCTACAGTTGGATGAATTATTTTTAATATAAAAATTGAAAGTAATCCCCAATATATTGAGAATTCCAAACAAATTCTACCCTTTATATTATATTTTCTATTGTTATAATCCCACCAACTACTATGAAATAAGGTTTCTAAAATATATCCGGTAAAGTATTCTAAAAGTGAAGTGAGTATAATAGAAAATATAAATAGCGTAAATACATTATTCATAAAGGGTTTTAGAAATATTATCAAAAATACAGTTCCGAAGCCATAAATAGGACAAAAGGGCCCGTTTAAGAACCCCCTATTTATAAAACAGCCATTTTTAATGGTAGCATATATAGTTTCTAAAACCCAACCTAAAAAAGCATATACAGTGAAGCATAAAAATAGATAATAAATATTATGGTTTATTAAATTTAGCTCATTCATAAATAGCTCCTTGTAGGATTATTTATATATATCTGAGAATTCTATGTTTATTCTTTCAACTAAGTTGTCACCTAAATTATTTTCATACGTGTTAATTTTTTCACTTGTGAGTATTGCAGGAAGTGTGATTATAAATTCACAGCCCTGGCCAAATGTGCTTTTAACATCTATCTTTCCACCGTGAAGCTCAACTAAAGATTTTACTAAGGAAAGGCCTATGCCACTGCCGTCTTTATTTCTTTCTAAAGTTCTATCCACTTGAGAAAATCTTTCAAATATAAGCTCTAACTTATCCTCGGGAATGCCAACTCCAGTATCTTTCACATATAACTTAACTTTATCGCCTAAATCCTTTAAGGTAACCATAATGCAGCCCCCGGGATTAGTGAATTTTAATGCATTGGATATTAAGTTTAATACTATTCTCTCGATTTTTTCAGGATCACAGGATATTATCTTTTCCTCTATATCTGTATCGAATATAAGGTCAATGGATTTATCTTCTACATAACTAGCTATGGATAGTGTTATGTTTTCAACTACACTGACGATATTATAATTGGAGCAAGATAGCTTATAATAACCAGCTTCTAATTTAGTTATATCTATTAAATTATTTATTATTTTAATAAGCCTGAATGAATTTTGCTTTATGCTATTATAATAAATTTCTTTTTTATCATGATGCATTGAAAGTTGCCCGTGCAAATCCATAGTTAAAAGTTGTGTAGCACTCAATATTACATTAATAGGAGTTCTAAGTTCGTGAGATATGTTTGCAAAAAATTCTGTTTTCATTTTATCTATTTCTTGAAGCTTTTTAAGAAGTTTATCTTCTTCCTCTATTTTTTCAGATAGTTCCTTTAAAAGTTCCTTGTCTGTTACATCTTTCACAAGTATCAAAGTCCAATTTTCATTTTTTTTCTGAGATGGACAAAATTCTATTTCAACCTTTCTAAGAATACCTTGGCTATTTGTGAATTTATGACAAAAAGAGTATAGAGGAGTGGAATCATAAGATTCAGAAGGTAAATATTTATTCATAGTTTTATTTTCAACAAACCATTCAATATCTGGAATCTTCTCCAAAAAAGGAAAAGCCTTAAAAAGGCATGAGTCTACTACATCTCTTTTATGCATCCCTGTAATTTTGCTCATGGTCTTGTTCCAAATAATTATATTAAAGTTTTCATCTATGACAGTAATGCCCACATTTGTATGTATTAGAAGTGATTCTAAAAGAGAAGCATTAAATTTATCCATTAAAAAGTTGGATGATACTACTTCTATAACATCATCATTGGAAGGCATGCTTGAATTTAAATATGTCTTATTTTTAGAATTTTGTACCTTCAACATGAATAATTAACTCCCTTCATAAATCTAAATCCGCTAAATATACTTAAGTATTCTATAAAAGTGCAAAAAATCCTTCATTTAAACTTATATAATATCAAAAAACTATGTATTTTTATAAGACATTATTTGCAATGGACTACAATAAGTGCTATATTTTTATTAGTTTGATAATATTAAATGTATTTATAAGTAATATTAGAGGTGAAAGTGTTGAATATATATCTTTTAAGGCATGGAGAAACAGAGCAAAATTCAAAAGGATTTTACTATGGTAACTTAGATGTAGATATTACGGATAAGGGAATAAATCAAATAGAGTATATAAGTAATGAAATTAAAAATATACACTTTGATAAAATATATGTAAGCAATATGAAAAGAGCAATATCTACTGCAAGTATTGTATCAAAAGATAAGGATATACTGTGTATAAAAGATAAAAGATTAAATGAAATGAATCTAGGAGTATTTGAAGGAAAGAGCTATGAGCATATACAAAGGGAATATCCTATAGAATTTCAAAAGTGGTCAGATGATTGGAAGCATTATGCGCCTCCAGATGGCGAAAGCTATGTAGAATTTTATGAAAGAGTAAAAGAATTCTTTCAAGAAATACTGAAGCTCGAAGATAAAAATGTACTTTTAGTAACTCATGGCGGGGTGATAAGATCTATACTTACTTATGTTATGGGAGAAAATTTAGATGTATTCTGGAAATTTGGTTCAAAAAATGGTGATTTAACATTAGTGAAATATGAGTATGAAAATTTATACATAGATTTTATTATTCATGCAGATATATAAAGTTTAGGAGGAAGCTAGTATGGAACAGGGAAAAATAATATTAGTTACAGGTGGAGCAAGAAGTGGGAAAAGCACCTTTGCAGAAAACTTATTAAACGATAAGGATGATGTGCTATACATTGCAACATCAGTTATAACAGATGAAGAAATGCAGGATAGAGTTATAAAGCATAAGGAAAGAAGAAATCCTAAGTGGGACACTTTAGAGGGATACAAAAATCTTGCAGAGAAAATTGAAAACTTTGATAACAAATACATGCTTTTAGATTGTGTGACAGTAATGACTACAAATACATTATTTGATCAGGAACAGGGATTACTTTCTATAGGGCTTGATAATGACTTTGATTTTATATCTATGGAGGATGTGGATAAAATAACTGCACTTTTAAAGGAAGAATTTAAAAAACTAATACAAAAGTCACGAGAGCTGAATAGAACTTTAGTATTAGTTACAAATGAAGTTGGATGGGGTTTAGTTCCAGAGTATAAGCTTGGGAGAATATTTAGAGATACTGCAGGTTTTATAAACCAATACATAGGAAGCTTAAGTGATGAGGTTTATCTTGTATGTTGTGGACAGCCGTTGAAAATTAAATAATAGATAATAGTGAATAAATATTAATTAAATTTATATTGCAGGTGAATGGGATGAAAGAATATATATATGATTTTTTATTGATGGTTCAGTTTTTAACAAGGCTTCCTGTAAAAAGAAGCCTTCCTTGTGAGGCTAAGAATTTTAGAGATGGGGCAGCTATGCTTCCTTTAGTAGGATTATTAGTTGGAGGAATACAGTGGATAGTATACTATGGCTGTATGAGGTTATTTCCTGTAGAGGTAACTACTGTTTTAACTTTAGCAGTAGGGGTACTTATAATGGGATGCCTTCACCAAGACGGATTTGGAGACATATTTGACGGTTTCTTTTCATTTAAAGGTGATAAAGATAAAATAATAGAAATAATGAAGGACAGCCGTATAGGAACCTTTGCTTCCGTAGCGCTTATGTTTGATATTTTGGCAAGGTATGCAGCACTAAATTTTATAATACTTAAGGGATGGCATTTTGTAATAATAATTGCCCCAGTTATCAGTAGATGTACATTAGTATTTTTATTTTTAATAGGTAAAAATGCTAAGAAAAACGGGACAGGTAACTTGTTTATAGGCAATGTAAGTATTTGGCATTTTATAATAAGCTTCATTGTTACTATAGCACTTTCAATAGTGTTTATAGGAGTTGAAAGTACTATTATAGTAATTCCTGTAGCATTTATAGTTACATTACTATTTTTAAAACTTTGTAATAGCAAAATAGGGGGAATTACTGGGGATTGCTTAGGCGCTAATAATGAATTTGTGGAGCTTGCAATTTTAATAGCCTTTACCGCTATTTTAAGAGTATAAAAAGGGACAATATCCAATAAGGATATTGTCCCTTTAGTTTAGGGCTTATTAATATTTTCTTGTAAGAAGTTTTTCTGCAAGTTCTTTTAAAACTATCTTATAAGGATTTTCTGGAAGGCTATTTATTAATTTAAAGGCCTTTTTTGTATATTTATCAGCAAGTTCTATTGATTTATTTACACCATTATATTTATTTACTAACATAAATATATCTCTTATATCTTGATCTGAAAAGAAGTCTTTTTTAAAATAGGGATTAAAGTCTTTTTTATTATTTAATGCAGCATAAATAAGAGGTAATGTAAATATTCCTTGTTTTATATCATTTGCTGCAGATTTTTTTATTGATTCATCTGTTCCGATATAGTCTAAAGTGTCATCTATAATTTGGAAGGCCATTCCAATATTATGTCCTATCTTCCAGAACTTCCTAGAAAGGGCGTCGCTGCAACCACTTTCAGCAGCTCCAATATATAATGATAGTGAAAATAGCTCAGCAGTTTTACCAGAAACTCTGCTTAAGTAGCTTTTTACGGAAAGCTCAGTGTCAAATCTTGAACTCAATTGATCTATTTCGCCTAAGCAAATTCTTGACATAGAATTGCTATCTATTTTTATATTTTTAAGAGATGACATTGATGCTAAAATCTTAAAGCAAATACAAAATAAAAAGTCACCGATATAAACTGCATAATCTGTACCATACTTTGATTGAATTGTTGGTTGACCTCGTCTAATTTTAGAATCATCTACAATATCATCATGAACCAAAGTAGCCATGTGCATCATTTCCATTACAGCAGCTAAGGATGTAGCTTTGTTAGAATCATAGTTACCAAAATGTGAAGAAATAAGCACAAATGCCGGACGCAGCATTTTTCCACCAGAGTGAATTAAATCTTTTATGGAAGTTTCTATCTTTTTATTTTTGCATTTAGTGTTTTTCTCCATAATTGAGATTACAGAAGCCAATTCAGTTTTTATATCTTCATATTGATTCCAGATTTTATCCATATAATCAGTCCTCTACATTAAATATCAACTTATAAATAGTTAGAAGGTAGAGTGAAACTCACTCTACCTATTGTTAGCTTTAGTTATTTATTTTATATATTATTTTATATTATTTTTGTTTATAAACAGGTACTCTTTTTCCAAGCCACCAGTTACCGACTACTTTGTTTATCCATGGAATTACCCAGTAATCTAAGCCGAAGGTTCTACCAGCTCCACCCATTAGTGCAATAGCACCAAAGAAGTACCAAAGTATATCCCACCCAGCCATTGCTGAGAGGATAAAATTAACAACCATGAATGCTGACGCAGCACTTGCTAAGAATGTAAATAATCCAGCAAGTAAGGCAAGTCCAACACCTACTTCAATAAGAACAACCATTCTTTGAAACCAAACAGCCATTTCAGGATTTGGTATCATAACCTTCATAACTGCAGCATAAAAACTTGGCATACTGCTTAATATTGGCGTTGGCATAGCCGCCGCACCACCTTCGGCAGTTGCTGAAGCTCCAGAATTAGCTGCTGTGTATAACCATTCAAAAGGCATTTTTATATTTCCTGACATAATCCAGCTGTCCGTATTTGGGCCATACATTAATGATTTAAATCCTTCTTTTGCCCAAGTATCTTCACCGATGAACTTCTTTAAGCCCTCAAGTAACCAAATGCAACCCATGAACAATCTTAGTGGAACAAGCCATAATCTATTTGCCTTTGAGGAAAGATGTCCTCTCATTATACTTCGCTTATCTTCCATGGAGAAGAATTCATGAACTAAATAATGATAGCAAGCATTAATATTATTTACTCCCCATAGATAATGAAGGTTAACTAAATGTTTCATTACCATTGCAAAGAATCCAGCTAATTTCATACCTGAAAGGTTAGCAACGCAATATCTTCCACCAATTGAAACCATAAAACCATGATATTTTCCATCGTATTTAGTCATTTCTTTCTTTTCTATTGATGCTACTATATTATTAACTACTGTACCACCAGTTTGAAGTGCTGCTTCAACTATTTGAGGATTTACACCGCAGGAACCCCCTTCGTTATAAGCAATATCTCCAACTACAAATACATTTTCTTTGTTGACTGCTTGCAAATATTCATTGGAAACCAGTCTGCCAGCACGGCCGCTTTCTAAGCCATATTCTTTTGATTCTTGATTTGCTTGTATACCACAAGTCCAAATAAGAGTTTGAGTTGGAATTTCTCTTCCATCTTTTAGCTTTATACTATTTGAACCTACTTCAACTATTGGAGAGTTCTTTAAGAGCTCAATTCCATGTTTAGCCATATACTTTTCAGCTTTATCTGCTTGCTGTCTATCAAGCATGTTTAAGATAGTAGACATCGCTTCTACAACTAATAGCTTGACTTCTCTTTCATCAACATTATGCTCTTTAGCTAGTTTAGTCTTCCATTCAAGAAGTTCTCCAGCCATTTCAATTCCAGTAAATCCAGAACCAGCTACTACAAAAGTAAGCATTTCATGCCTTTTCTTTTCGTTTCTTTCCTTTGAAGCTTTTTCAAACATTGATTGAATGTGACTTCTTATTTTTATTGCATCTTCAAATGACCAAAGCGTAAATCCATTTTCCTTTACTCCTGGCACTCCAAAGAATGCAGGTTCTGAACCAGTACCTATTACAAGATAATCATATTCATATTTGCTATAAGTAGTAGTTACAACCTTTTGATCAGTATTTACATTTTCTATATAATCTGTAACTACATTAACCTTTGTCCTACTAAAAATCTTGCTAAGTTCAATTTGAACTGATTCAGGATGAACTCTTCCTCCTGCAACTTCATGAAGTTCTGTCATTAAAGTATGAAAAGGATTTTTATCAATTAATGTTATTTCTACAGAATTATCTTTTTTATACTTTTTTGCCAGTTTTTTTGCTACATGTACACCACTATACCCAGCACCTAAAATCAGTATTTTTGTATTGGTCGACATTTAATCACCTCTTTAATATATTCATAATTAATTACCCTTATAAATAAATTTTATATCTAAATTAAGAATATGTCCACATTCTTAACTATATATATATGATACAATAATATATTATGTAATATCAAGAGTAAATATATGTTCATATGTGAATTTGTGGATGCGTAAATTTGTTTTGATAGTAAATATAAATAGAAATAGTTATAATATTGAAAAATATACTAGCAAAAACTTATATATTTGTGTATAATTTCATTGTAAAGGTTTTAATGGTAGGTTTGTTATTTAACAAACTTCATGAAGTTATTAGCTTAATTATTAAGGGGGAAGAATTGAATGAAGAGAAGATGGTTGTCAGGAGTACTTGCTTTAAGTATCGTATGTACAAGTTTATTTGTGGGATGTCAGAAGAGGGAGGAAACAAAACCTGCTTCATCAAATGAAACAACTCAAGCGGCTTTAAAGGATGGAAAATATAAGGCAGAAGCTTCAGATTTTGATGAAAGAGGATGGAAGCCATTTGTTGAAGTGGAAGTAAAGGGTGGAAAAATTGCTGTAGCTAAATTTGACTATGCTAATAAAGATGGAAAATTAAAGAGTGAAGATGCAGAATATAATAAGAACATGGAAGCTAAGGTTAAGACAGGTCCAGCTAAATACACTAAAGAATTAGCTGCTGCATTAATTGAAAAGCAAGATCCTGCTAAAGTTGATACTATAGCTGGTGCAACTCATTCCGTAGAAAACTTTAAGAAACTTTCCACAGGATTACTTGAAAACGCTAAAAAGGGTGATACTTCAGTATTAAAGGTTACTTTTGAAACTGAAGAAAAAGCAGTGGCTTTAAAGGATGGAAAGTATAAGGCAGAAGCTTCAGATTTTGATGATAAGGGATGGAAACCATTCGTTGAAATAGAAGTAAAAGACGGAAAGATTTCTGTAGCAAAATTTGACTATACTAATAAAGAAGGAAAGTTAAAGAGCGAAGATGCAGAATATAACAAGAATATGGAAGCAAAGGTTAAAATAGGTCCAGCTAAATATACTAAAGATTTAGCTGCTGCATTAGTTGAAAAACAAGATCCTGCTAAAGTTGATACTGTAGCTGGTGCAACTCACTCCGTAGAAAATTTTAAGAAGCTTTCTACAGAATTACTTGAAAATGCAAAAAAAGGTGATACAGCAGTATTAAAAGTTAATTTTGCTAAATAATAAAATGTATGAAATAATTATATATAAAGACCTTAGGTTAAAAACCTAGGGTCTTTTATTTAGAGAATATATAAGGAGGATATTATAAAATGTTTAATATAAAAAAGTTATATTTGACATTAATATCAATTATAGTTACTATAACTACCGTGGCGTGCAGTAGAGAAGGCTCCACTAAATACAGTTCACCCATAAGTAAAACTGATTTTTTTATGGGTACAGTAGTAAAAATTTCATTATACGATAAAAAAGATGAAAGTATAATTACTAAGGCATTTGACAGAATAAAAGAAATTGAGAATGAGGTAAGTATAAATAAACAAGGTACAGAACTTCAGAGGTTAAATAGTTTTGCTGGGAAATCTCCTTTAAAAGTCAAGGATGATACATATATAATAATAAAAAAGGGATTGGAATACTCCAAGTTATCACAGGGAAGCTTTGACATAACTATAGGGCCAATTGTAAAGCTTTGGAGTATTGGACTTCCAGAAGCCAAGGTGCCAACTGAATTAGAAATAAGTGATAAATTAAAACTTGTAGGGTATAAAGATGTTAAAATAAATGAAGATAAGTCTATCTTTTTAAAAAATCCAGGAATGAATATCGATTTAGGTGGCATTGCAAAGGGATATACTGCAGACGAAGTTGTAGATATACTTAAACAAAATGGAGTAAAGAGCGCGATTATAGATTTAGGGGGAAATGTATTTGCATTGGGCAGTAAGATTGACGGACAGCCATGGAAAATAGGTATTCAAAATCCATTTGAAGTAAGAGGGAAAATTATTGGTACCATTGATGTTAAAAATAAATCTATTGTCACATCGGGTATATACGAAAGATTTATAGAAAGAGATGGGAAAAGGTATCATCATATTTTAAGCCCATTTAATGGATATCCATATAATAATGAAATTGCAGGAGTAACTATAGTAAGCGATAAATCAATAGATGGAGATGCACTTTCTACCACAGTATTTTCAAAGGGGCTAAATGGTGGAATGAAGTTTGTTAATGAGACTAAAGGAATAGAAGCTATTTTTGTAACTAAAAACAAAGAAGTATATATAACTAATGGATTAAAGAATAATTTTAAACTTATAAATGAGGAGTTTAAGATGATGAACTAGCTAGGGGGAATGAAGAGTGACATTAAAAGGTTTCTTAGGATTTGTAGAGATTCAAACAAAGGCTGCAAGTGTAATACCATTTACATTAGGTACAATTTATTCTATATATAAATATGATAGTTTTAATTTGAAAAATTTTATAATTATGTTTATGTCATTAATAACCTTTGATATGGCTACCACTGCCATTAATAATTACTGTGACTATAAAAAAGCACATACAAATGAGGAATATGATTATAAAGCAAAAAATGCAATTGAAAAATACAATATAAAACAATCTACAGCAGTATCCATAATATTTACTTTATTAATAATTGCAACTGCAGCTGGAATAACATTAACCCTTAACACAAATGTTATTGTTTTACTTATAGGTATTGTTTCCTTTATAGCGGGCATTTTATATACATTTGGGCCTATTCCAATTTCCGGAATGCCTTTAGGAGAAGTTTTTTCAGGAATATTTATGGGATTTATAATTACATTTTTATCTATATATATTCATATATATAATGAGAATATTGTAACGATAATGTATCAAAATAGTATATTAAACATTAACATAAATATATTTGAAGTGGTTTATATATTTTTAGTTTGTATACCATCTATAAATGGAATTGCAAACATAATGCTTGCTAATAATATTTGTGATGTTGAAGAAGATATCATGAACAAAAGATTTACACTTCCATATTATATAGGGAAAAAATCTGCATTGAAATTATTCAAAGTTTTATATTATATCAGCTATTTAGATATAATAATATTAGTAATATTAAGTATTTTGCCAGTAACTTCTTTATTGACACTCTTTACTTTAATTCCAATAAATAAAAATATAAAATTATTTTATAACCAGCCAGTGAAAAGCAAGACATTTGTTTTAGCAGTTAAAAATTTTGTATTAATAAACTTAACTTATATTGCTTCAATATTAATAATGACTGTAGTTAATTATTTATAGCTTTATTATCTTGACATATAGTATATATAGTAGTAAGATTATATCGTCAATTGAATATTATGTATTCAGGTGCCTATTTAAAATTAGGTGAAAAGGGAATGCGGTTAAATTCCGCGGCAGCCCCCGCTACTGTAAGTGATGACGAGCCTTTCATATCCACTCTTTAATAAAGGGGAAGGGAAGGGTAAGAGTGATTCATAAGCCAGGAAACCTGCCTGTGTACTTTTAAGAGCTTTCGGCGGGAAAGATCACAAATATGTTTGATAAAATCCGGCTTTGCCCGGTTTTTTTATTTGTTGATAACAGCAGGCGAAAGTCTGCTGTTTTTCTTATTTATAAAACTCCTAGAAATTTAAAATAAATCTCCTATCAAACTATCAATGGTTAGCTTTGTCCATAAAACTAACCATTGATAATTAAAAATTAATGAAAATTAAATTAATAAATGAATTTAAAATAGATAATAGATAACTGAAGGGAAGTGTCTTTATGCCAAAGATAATGTTACAGGGGACAGGCTCCACTGTTGGAAAAAGTATACTAGTAACAGCATTATGCAGAATATTTAAACAAGATGGATATAGTGTATGTCCATACAAATCACAAAATATGGCGTTAAATTCATATATAACTCATGATGGTAAGGAAATGGGAAGAGCTCAGGTACTTCAGGCGTATGCAGCAGGATTGGAACCAGAAGTGTACATGAATCCTATACTTTTAAAACCATCTAGTGATAAAAAGTGTCAAATCGTATTCAATGGTAAGGTATATGGAAACAGCACTGCTATGGAATACCATAATATGAAACTTCAATTTGCAGAAAAGTTAAAGGAACAATTTGAAGAAATAGAAAAGAAATTTGAGATAATAGTAATTGAAGGCGCAGGAAGCCCAGCTGAAATAAATTTAAGAGAAAGAGACATAGTAAACATGGGTCTTGCAGAAATGGTAGATGCACCAGTGCTTCTGGTAGGCGATATAGATAAGGGTGGTGTATTTGCATCACTGGCAGGAACACTTCTTTTACTAAGTGATGATGAGAAGAATAGAGTGAAGGGAACAATAATAAATAAGTTCCGCGGAGATATAGATATATTAAAACCAGGAATTACAATGCTTGAAGATATAATACATAGACCTTGCATCGGAACTGTGCCATACTTTACATTAGATTTAGAGGATGAAGATGGCGCAACAACATTTAATAAGGAAAAAACTAATGACATAGATATAGCAATTATAAAACTTCCTCATATTTCAAACTTTACAGATTTTGATGCGTTAAAGCTTGAGGAAGATGTTTCAGTAAGATACATAACTTCAAAAGAAGAGTTTGGAAATCCAGACCTCTTAATAATTCCAGGAACAAAAAACACCATAGAAGATTTACTTAAATTAAGAGAAACTGGTCTTGAAGAAATTATAAAAAACTATTCTAAACAAGGAATGCTTATGGGTATTTGTGGAGGATATCAAATGCTTGGGAATATATTGGAAGATCCTTATGGAGTAGAATCTAATTGTGAAGAAACAAAGGGTATGGGACTTTTAGATGTAGACACAGTGTTTGAAAAGGAAAAGGTTACTACAAGAGTTAAGGCTAAAGGACATGAATGTGACATATATGGTTATGAAATTCACATGGGTATTTGTACTTATGGGGAAAATGCAAAACCAATGTTTAGTATATATGATTGCAATGGAGAAGCTCAAGAAAGATTAGATGGAGCAGTAAATAAAGAAAAAAATATATTTGGGACTTATATACATGGTGTATTCGATGGAGTTGAGTTTAGAGAAAAGCTTATAAATAAATTAAGAGCTAAAAAAGGAATAGAACTTAAAAAATCTAAGGACTATGAGAATATAAGAGAAAAGAACTTAGATATGCTGGCAGACATAGTAAGAAGAAGTCTTGACATGGATAAGATATATGAAATAATGGGACTTAAAAAATAGGAGTTTTTAAATGATACATTTAATAGATTTAACTTTGGCAGTAATAATTGATTGGATAATAGGAGACCCATATTGGTTTCCTCATCCGGTCATATACATAGGAAAGCTTATAAGGGCTTTAGAGAGCAAAGGAAGAAAAATATGCAAAACCAATAAAGCATTGAAGACATTTGGAGGAATTATCGTTTTAATTGTAGCTTGTATCAGTTTTATAATTCCATTTTTGATACTTTACATAGTTAGAGATAATTTTTGGGTTTATCACATTTTAAATATATTTATATTATGGACTACGATTGCTTGTAAATCCTTAGGTAATGAGGCGAAAAAGGTATATGATTCATTGAAGATGGGCGATATAAAGGATGCTAGACTAAAACTTTCCTACATAGTTGGCAGAGATACAAATGAGCTAAGTGAAGAAGAAATAATCAGAGCAGATGTGGAGACCGTAGCTGAAAATGCCTCTGATGGAATAATTGCTCCTCTTTTTTATGCAATGATAGGGGGAGCGCCATTAGCCATGATGTATAAGGGAATAAACACTATGGATTCAATGCTTGGATATATGAATGAAAGGTTTTTGCATATAGGATTTTTTCCAGCTAAGGTGGATGATTTATTTAATTTAATACCTGCAAGGATCTCAGGAATTTTAATGTGTCTTGCAGCTCCAATTGTTAATGGAAATATAATAAATAGCTTTAAAATAATGATTCGAGATAGAAAAAATCATAAAAGCCCAAATTGTGCCTATCCTGAAGCAGCTACAGCAGGAGCTTTAAGAATACAAATTGGGGGAATTAATAGGTATTTTGGAGAGATAGTATATAAGCCTACTATTGGAGATAAGATAGATGAGTTAAGTTATACTCATATATTTGGAAGCATAAAGCTTATGTATGCATCAGAAATTTTAATTATTATATTATATGCATTTATAATGCTTAATTTGAGGTGATGGAATTGCAACATGGTGGAGATATATATACAGAGGGACTTCTTAAAGGAAGAGAGCTTATAGATTTTAGCTCTAATATAAATCCTTTAGGAATACCAGAAAGTTTTATAACCCGTATTGATGAAGCGGCAAAAAATTTAAATAGATATCCAGATGCTAAATATAGAGAGCTTAGATATAACTTAAAGGAATATATAAATAAAAGTCCTATTCTCTTTAATGATAAAAAAGAGCAGGATTTTGTAAAAGAAGAGTACATAGTAGTTGGAAATGGAGCAGCGGAAGTAATTGACTTAGTAATAAGCCAATTTAAGAGCATTTTAATTATGGCTCCATCCTTTGGGGAATACGAAGAAGATGCCCTAAAATGGGGACTTAATATAAGATATTCTAAGCTTACAGAAGATATGGAATACAATTATGAAGATATAATGATAAAACTTTCTAGTGTAGATGCTTTAATAATAGGTAATCCGAATAATCCTAACGGTTCCATAATAAATAGAGAAAAGTTTAAAGCTATACTTGAGTTTTGCGAGGAAAATAATAAAAAGGTAGTAGTAGATGAAGCTTTTATAGAATTTGTAGGAGATATAAATCAAAGCTTTGTAGATGAAATTAAAAATTATAAATGTCTATTTATAGTAAGAGCTTTAACTAAGTTTTATGCAATGCCGGGAATAAGATTTGGTTTTGGATTATGCAGTGATATGGAATTTATAGAAAAAATAAAAGGAAGACAAAACCCATGGAATATAAATTCCTTTGCAGAAGTAGCTGCAAAGTATGTACTTAAGGATAAAGAGTATATACAAATGTCCCTAAATTGGATAAGAGAAGAAAGAGATTACTTGACTAACGAACTAAATGCTATTACTTTTATACAAAAGGTTTATAAAACTCATGGTAATTTTATATTATGTAAGCTAAAAGGTTTAAGTTGCCATAGGTTCTATGACGTGTGCCTACAAAAGGATATAGTTATAAGAAAATGTGATAATTATAAGGGACTTGGGAAGGAATATGTAAGATTTGCAATAAAAGATAGAAGTACCAATTATATTCTCATAGAAGCTATTAAAAATTTAAATATAGATGAGGTGTGTTAAAATGAAATTTCTCAAAAATAACTTTAAAACTATGCTATTTTTAGCGCTTGGCATAATAGTTACAATTGCTCCAAATGCATATGCTATGCACATAGCAGAAGGATTTTTGCCTCCAGCTTGGGCAGGGATTTATTTCGTACTTTCAATACCTTTTATAGTTATTGGACTTAAACACATAAGAAAGCAAACTGAAAAGAATGGAGATTTAAAAATGCTTTTAGGGCTTGTTGCAGCCTATGCCTTTATACTTTCAGCTATGAAAATTCCATCCGTTACAGGAAGCTGCTCTCATCCAACAGGAACAGGTCTTTCAGCTATAATATTTGGACCATTTATATCATCAGTGGTAGGACTTGTAGTACTTGTTTTTCAAGCACTTTTCCTAGCCCATGGAGGGATTACTACTTTAGGCGCTAATACATTTTCAATGGGAATTGTGGGACCGATAGTTGCTTATCTTTTATATACTGTATTAAAAAATAAAAATAAGAAAGTAGCAGTTTTTACGGCAGCATGCTTTGGAGATTTAGCCACTTATTTAGCAACTTCCGTACAGCTTGCATTAGCATTTCCATCTCAAACAGAAGGATTAATGCACTCATTTATAAAATTTGTATCTATATTTTCCATAACTCAAATACCTTTAGCTATAATAGAGGGAATTATTACAGTTATATTATTTGAATTCATTTCTAAATATTCTTCTAAGGAATTAGAGATATTAGGAGGGGCAAGATAATGAAAAGAAGAACTTTAGGTTTAATTACATTATGTATTGCAATAATTGGATTATCTCTTCTTATTGGAACTGCTAGAGGAGGAGAATTTGGTGGAGCAGATGGACAAATAGAGGAAGTTATAAGTGAAGTGAATCCAAATTATACTCCATGGTTTGAAAGTGTATGGACACCACCTTCAGGAGAAATAGAGAGTCTTTTATTTGCAGCACAAGCATCCATAGGAGCGGGATTTATGGGATATTACATAGGAAAGAAGAAAAATGCTAAAGCTTATAATGGCTCTTGCCAGAAGGAGTAAGCTTGTATATATACATCCTTTAGAAAAGGCATGTCTTGCAATAATTCCTATAATAATAATGGGATTTGTTAAAAATCCCATTATTATAATTATAAATATTTTGATATTTATAACATTACATATAAAAACTAATAATAACTTGGAGATAGTAAGGAAGTTTTCAATAGAAATTGCCTTATTTTCTGCGTTTTCATCCATTACTTTTGTGCTTGATTATGGATGGGGGTTTGTATTGGTAATAATTTTGAGAAGTATTTCTGCAGGATTATGTCTTTCTTTTTTTTCATTAACTACTCCCATAGATCAGATATTTTATGTTTTATCTAAAAGAAAAAGCCTAAGGGATATATGTGATATAGCTAAGTCCATGGAAAGATTTCTTGTAGTAATAAATGAAGAGTACAGCATAATGTACAACTCCATGAAATCTAGGGGAGGATTTGACAGTTTTAGTTTAAAAATAAAGAGTACGGGAAAACTAGCAGCGCTTTTATTTGTAAATACAATGGAGAGATGGAAAAATATAAAAGAAGGAATATACAGCAGAGGGTATAGAGGATACATGCCTTATATTTCTAAGGAATTTCATTTTTCAATGCCGAGATTTATGTTTGTAATGATGTACGACTTAATTTTAATTACATTAGCATTTTATTTTAAATAATTTATGGAGATGGTAGCTTAAATGTTAGGAGTCATAGGTTTAAAGTCCAATGTGAAATTGGAGATAAGAGAAAAACTTTCTATAATACCAAAGCACTATGGAAGAGCCCTAGAGGGTTTAATGGAAGTCTGTGAAGAAGTGCTAATACTCAGCACCTGCAATAGAACAGAAATATATTATAACTCAACTAAAAGTTATGAAGAAGTAATTTTTAAGATATTTGAAAAGCTTAACTGGCATGAAGATTATTTTAAGTACATATTTCATTATGAAGAAGAAAATGCAATAAATCATATAATGCAGGTTGTATGTGGATTTGATTCTTTAATACTTGGAGAAGATCAAATACTTGCACAAGTTAAAGAATCATATAAAATTGCACTAGAACATAAAAGCATAAAAAAAGATCTTCAAAAGCTTTTTCAAATGGCAATCACTTGTGGGAAGGAATTTAGATGTAAAACTGAACTCTATAAAGTGCCTGTGTCGTCAGCATCTATTTCTGTAAGTCAAGCAAGAAGAGATGGAGCTAAAAGTTTTATGGTGCTTGGCTATGGCGAAGTAGGAAGTTTAGCATGTAAATACATTATGTCAGGCAGCTTCGAAAAGCTATATATTGCAGTAAGAAATACTTCAGTTGTAAATATAGATGATTCAAGGGTAAAGGTGATAAGTTTTAATGAGAGAGCAGATTACTATAAGTACGTAGATTCTATAATAAGCTGTACTTCTGCACCTCATACAGTGGTATATAGTTCAGAATTACCACTAAAGTCTCTTAGTATATATGATTTAGCAGTGCCAAGAGATGTGGATGAAGAAGTGAATTATATGGAAAATATTAAGCTTTATGATATAGATAAAATAAGTTTTATGAACGATGAGAATTGCAAAAGAAGAGAAGAGATAATGAAATCTAATATGGATATAATTCATAAATATAAACAGGAATTTTATGAGTGGAGAAGTATTAAAGAAGTTTCAGGAGACATTTTAAAGCTTAAATCTCAAGGTGAAAAAGTATATAAAAGTAGATTGGAAACTTTTATAAACAAAAAGGATACCAAAGACAGTGAAAAGTTAGCTGAAGTCCTTTTAAAAAGCACTTCAGATGCTTATATAAATAGAGCTATTGAGGTGTTAAAAGAAGAGAAGCTGAAAGGCAGGTATGAGGAATGCTTGAAGCTAATAGAGAGAATATTTTACCAGACGGAATAAATGATGTGTTTTTATCTATTGTTTCTTGTAAGATAAATGTTTTAATAGTAGGAGGAGGAAGAGCGGGATTTATAAAAGCTAAAACTCTTACTGAAAGAGGTTGCAATGTTACGGTAGTATCTCCAGAGCTTTCCTCTGATTTTAAAACCTTAAAAGAATATAACAATATTAAATTTATTAAAGATACATATAAAAGAGAATACATACGAGATAAACATTTAATAGTTATTGCAGTTCCAGAAGAATTTGCAATTGAAGTAAAGAAACATTGTGAAGAAGAGTTTAAATTGTACATAGCTTCTTATAGTTTTAGAGAGGGAATAGCAGTACTCCCTTATCAAAGAAGTACTAAAAGTATGAGTTTTGCTTTGAAATCCATGAAGGCTAGCCCTAAAACCACTAGATTCATTGGACAAAAGCTTGAAAAAACCTTAACGGAGTATGATGGTTTTATGGAATATTCCTGTAGGCTGCGAGAAAAATTAAAAAGATATGAAAATAGAGAAGAAATACTGAACTTTATATCAAGTGATGATTTTTATTTCTCTTATACTAAAAATAAACAAGATTTAATACTTAAAATGTTTTTTGGAGATGATTTTAATGAATATAATAGTAGCTACTAGAAAGAGTGCTTTGGCACAAACTCAAACAAATCTGGTTATAAATGAGATAGAACAGAAGCATAATGTAAAATGTGAAAAGCTTTTAATAGAAACTACCGGAGATAAAATACTTGATAGAACGTTAGATAAAATAGGTGGTAAAGGGCTTTTTATAAAAGAAATTGAAATGGCACTTTTAGAGGACAGAGCTCACATTGCGGTTCATAGTATGAAAGATATGCCATACGAGCTTCCTTTAGATTTTATAATAGGAGCAATTCCTGAAAGGGAAGATGTACGCGATGTTTTAGTATCAAGGGATAATATGAGGTTTAAAGACTTGCCTAAAGGAGCAAAGATAGGAACAAGCAGCCGTAGAAGAGCTTCAGAGCTTAAGCTTTTAAGGCCAGATTTGGAAATAGTTCCTATAAGAGGAAATGTTCAAACTAGAATAGATAAAATAGAAAAGTTAGGACTTCATGGAACTATACTTGCTGCAGCAGGGCTTAAAAGACTTCAAATGGAGCATGTAATAGCAGAATATTTCAATCCACAGGATTTAGTTCCAGCAGTAGGACAGGGAGCTCTAGGGATAGAAATAAAAAGTGGAAGCCCTTATATAAAATACATAGAAAACTTAGACGATAAGCATACAAGAATATGCGTAGAAGCAGAAAGAAGCTTTATGAGAGCTTTAAAGGGAGATTGTCATTCAACAATTGGTGCTTATGCACAAATTTCTGGAAGTGACATGAATATAGTTGGAATATTTGAAGTCAATGGTGAAGTTGTGAAAAAAGATATAACAGGAAACGTAGAGGATTATATAAATTTAGGTAATAAATTAGCTGAAAAAATAATGGAATAACTTAAGGAGGAAATTATGGCAAAGGTTTATCTTATAGGAGCAGGTCCAGGAGATGAGGAGCTTATAACTCTTAAGGCAATAAGAGTTTTGAAAAAATGTACAGCTGTAATGTACGATAGATTAGCAGGCCCAGGAATATTAAAATATTTAAATGAGGATTGTGAAATATATTATTGTGGTAAGGAACCGGGATGCCACTATAAAACTCAAGAAGAAATAAATGAAATGCTAGTAGGACTCGCTAAAAAGGGCCATGTAGTTGGAAGAATAAAAGGTGGAGATCCTTATGTATTTGGAAGAGGTGGAGAAGAAGCCTTAGCATTAATTGAAGAAGGCATAGAATTTGAAACTATTCCAGGCATAACTTCTGCTATATCTGTATTAAGTTATGCAGGTATCCCTGTAACTCATAGAGCTATTGCTCAAAGCTTTCATATATTTACGGGAATGACAGCTGAAAAGGCAAATATAAACTGGAGTGGGGCAGCAAAATCAAACGGTACTCTTATATTTTTAATGGGATTTAGAAACTTTGACATAATAAAGTCGAGGCTCATGGAAAATGGAGTTAGTGAAGATACCCCTGCAGCAATTGTTATGAGAGGTACTACTTCAAAGCAAAAGAAGGTTATAGGAACTTTAAAGGATGTAAAAGAAAAGGCAATAGAGTCTGGTATAACTTCTCCTTGTATTATAGTTGTGGGAGAAGTAGTGAAATTCCATGATGAGTTTAATTGGTATGAAAAGAAGCCTTTATTTGGACAAAATATATGCATAACTCGTTCTAAGGAGCAGTCACAGGAAATAAAAGAGAAGTTAATAGATTTGGGAGCTCAGGTTACTGAAATAAATACTATTAAAATAGTAAATACAAATTCTACTTTAGATACATATAAGGATAAAATAGAAGATTATGATTATATAGCACTAACAAGCGTAAATGGAGTAAATGTATTCTTTGATTATTTAATAAAAAATGAAATTGATTTAAGAAATATAAAAGCTAAGTTCTGCGCTATAGGACCTGCAACAGCTAGAGCGCTAAAAGCAAAAGGAATACTTCCTTTTATAGTAGCGGAAGAATTTGTAGCAGAAGACTTATTTGAGAAAATGAAAGAATATATAAAACCAAATGATAAAGTACTTCTTCCACGTTCTGCAAAGTCTAGAGCTTTCTTAAAAGAAGCCTTAACAGAAAAAGGCTGCAATGTAGATGAAGCACATACTTATGATATAGAAAAGGGTGCCTCACCAGAAGAGGGAGTTTTTGAGGAAGTGGATACGGTGCTTTTCACAAGTCCTACAACTGTGAGAAACTTAATTGATATGGTTGGAAAGGAGCAGGTATCTCAAAAGAGATGCATAGCTATAGGACCAATAACAGCAAAAGAATTAGATGAAAATGGAATAAATCACGAGGTTTGTGAAGAATATACTACTGAAGGAATGGTGAAGCACTTAAGTGCTAGCAATTAGATCTAAGGTACTAGGAGTTATTTAGTAACTAGTGATGATTAAAATGAAAGAAGGGTTTTGTTTTGTTTAGAAGACATAGAAGACTTAGAAAAAATGAATCCATAAGAAGTATGGTTAGAGAAACGGTTTTAATGCCAGAAGATTTTATATATCCATTATTTGTAGTTGAGGGAGACAATATAAAAAGAGAAATAAGTTCCCTTCCAGGAAATTATCATTATTCTCTAGATAGGTTACCAGAAGCTATAAAAGAAGTTGAAGAAGCTGGAGTAAGAGGAGTAATCCTATTTGGAATACCTGATCATAAAGATGAAATAGGATCAGGGGCTTTTAACAGTGAAGGAATAATTCAAAAGGCTGTAAGAAAAATAAAGGAAATATCTAAAGATATTTATGTTATAACAGATGTATGCATGTGTGAATACACAAGTCATGGACATTGTGGAATAATTCATGATCATGATGTGGATAATGATGAAACTTTAGAATACATAGGAAAAGTTGCATTATCTCATGTTGAAGCAGGTGCTGATATGGTAGCACCATCTGATATGATGGATGGAAGAATTCAAATTATTAGAGATGTATTAGATGATGCTGGATATAAGAATGTGCCAATAATGGCTTATAGTGCAAAGTACTCATCAGCTTTCTATGGTCCTTTTAGAGAAGCAGCAGGATCAGCACCAGAATTTGGTGATAGAAAGAGCTATCAAATGGATCCAGCAAATCTAAGAGAAGCAATGCTTGAAATAGAAGATGATATAAATGAAGGAGCAGACATAATAATGGTTAAACCAGCTCTTTCATATTTAGATGTTATAAGATGGGCAAGAGATAGATATGATCATCCAATAGCAGCGTATAGTGTAAGCGGCGAATATGCTATGGTGAAGGCAGGAGCAAAGCTTGGATATATAGACGAAAAGAAAATAGCATTAGAAATGCTAACTTCTATAAAAAGAGCTGGAGCAGACATGATTATAACTTACTACGCAGTAGAAGCAAGCCGTTGGATTAAGAATAGTTAGCCAGCATTCAGTAACCAGTGACTAAAGAATGTAGAAACTTTGCTATGTAAAGTTTCATCCAAGACTGGTAACTGGTTACTTAAAAGAAAGAGGTGTAACGTAGAGTGAGAAATCTTGAGATATTTAGAGAATCAGAAAAATACATGCCTGGTGGAGTTAATAGCCCTGTTAGAGCTTTTAAAAGTGTAGGTATGAATCCTCCAATACTTAAAAGTGGTCATGGTTCAAGAGTTGTAGACGAGGAAGGTAATGAATACATAGATTTTGTAGCTTCTTGGGGACCTATGATACTTGGACATAATGATGAAGATGTAATAAAGGCAATAGAAGGTATGCTTAAAAACGCAATAAGCTTTGGAGCGCCTACAGAAATTGAACTTAAACTTGCAAAGCATATGTGTGAAACCTTAGATAATATAGATATGATAAGAATGGTAAACTCAGGAACAGAAGCTACTATGAGTGCTATAAAGCTTGCTCGTGGATACACTAAAAGAGATAAAATAATAAAATTTGCAGGATGTTATCATGGACATTTTGATGGATTTTTAGTAGAAGCAGGTTCAGGAGTTTTAACAGAAGGGATACCAGGTTCCCCTGGGGTGCCAGAAGCAAGTGTGAAAAACACTTTAATTGCACAGTATAATGATTTAGAAAGTGTTAAAATGCTCTTTGAAAAAGAGGGAAATGAAATTGCAGCAATAATTGTAGAACCTGTAGCGGGTAATATGGGAGTAGTACCTGCAAAGCTAGAATTTTTAAAAGGTATGAGACAGCTTTGTGATCAGTATGGAAGCCTTTTAATATTTGATGAGGTAATGTCAGGATTTAGAGTAGCTTACAAGGGAGCTCAAAGCTTATATGGTGTAAAACCTGATTTAACTACATTTGCAAAGATAATGGGGGGTGGACTTCCAACTGGCGCTTATGGTGGTAGAAGAGAAATTATGAGTCAGCTTTCCCCTATGGGACCTGTTTATCAAGCAGGAACCATGTCAGGAAATCCAGTGGTTATGGCAGCTGGGTTTGCAGCGCTTACAAAGCTTTATAAAAACCCTAAGTATTATGAACATATTGAAGAAATAGGAACACTTCTTAAAAAAGGTGTAGAAGAAATTGCAAAGGAAAAAGGTCTTCCTGTAGTAGTAAATAGATGTGGTGGAATGATTACCTTATTCTTTACAAAGAAAGATAAAGTTGAGTCTTATGAAGATGTTAAAACCTGCGACACAGACCTTTTCACAAGATACTTTAAGCACATGCTTGAAAATGGAATATATCTTCCACCTTCACAATTTGAAGCTATGTTTATTGGAGTTAAACATAGCAGAGAAGATATAGAAAAATTCCTAGATGCTTTAAGAAAGTTTTAACGGGTGTCTAATATGAAAGCGATAATGATATCTTCAAATAGCAGCGGTGGTGGAAAGACCACCGCTACATTAGGACTTATGAGAGCATTTATGAAAAGGGGAAATGAAGTTCAAGGCTATAAAGTTGGTCCTGACTATATAGATCCTGCTTTTCATAGTCGCATAACAGGTAAAACCTCAAGAAATTTGGATTTGTATCTTATGGGTGAGGAAGGCATTAAAGCTTCCTTTAGCAGAGGAAAAGGAAATTTAGGAATAGTAGAAGGAGTTATGGGACTTTACGATGGTAAGGGAATAGACTCTAAATATTCCACTGCTCATGTGGCAAAAGTCTTAAACCTTCCTATAGTGCTTATAATTTCTCCAAAAGCACAAAGTGCTACTTTATGTGCAGAAATAAATGGACTTATAAATTTTGAAAATGCAAATATAAAAGGTGTTATATTAAATAATATTTCTGAAAGTTACTTTAAGCTTTTAAAGGCTGCTATAGAATACAACTGTAATATCAAGGTATTTGGATACATTCCAAAAGAAGAAAGCTTAAAGCTTGGAAGCAGACACTTAGGACTTATACAAAGTAGTGAAATAGATGATTTAGAAGAAAAGATTGAGTTATGTAGTGAGCTTATAGAAAGATATGTAAATCTCGATGAGCTTTTACAAGAATTTAGTGAAGTGGAAAGTTATGAAGATAAGTTTCATATAGAAAATAAAAACTTAAATATAGCTGTAGCGTATGATAAAGCATTTAGTTTTTATTATAAGGAAAACCTAGAGCTATTAGAAGAAGCAGGGCAAATAACTTATTTTAGTCCTCTAAAAGATAAGAAACTTCCTGAAAATGCAGATTTTGTTTACATAGGTGGAGGATACCCTGAAGTATTTATAGAGGAATTAAGTAAAAATAAGGAGCTGCTTGGAGATATTAAAAATAAGCTTCAAAATGGTATAAGATGCTATGCGGAATGTGGTGGGCTTATGTATCTTACAGAAGCAATAGAAACTAAAGAAAACAATTTAAATACCGTAGAATTTTTTAATGGAAAATCAGTTATGACAACAAAACTGCAAAACTTTGGCTATGCTGAAATAGCTATAGATAAAGAAAACAGTATTTTACCTAAAGGAACAAAAATAAACTGCCATGAATTTCATAAATCATATATAGATAGCAGTGAAGAAAAGATATATAAACTGACGAAAACTATGTATGATGGTACTGAAAAGAATTGGACATGCGGTTATATAAAAAATAATACACTAGGCGGTTATGCACATGTACATTTCTTTGGGAACTTAGAGTTTTTAGAATATCTGCTAAAAAATTAAAGGGTGGTGTTTTTATCAATGGATTACATAAAAAAACCAATGGACATTGAAGTAAAGAGTTTTGAAATAATTGGAGAGGAAATGGGACCTCACAATTTTGATGATAGAGAGCTTAAAATAATAAAAAGACTTATACATACTACAGCAGATTTTGAATTTAAGAACATTACATATATTAGAGAGGGAGCTATAGACGCAGCTCTTGATATTTTAAAAAAGGGAGTAACTATATATACTGATACCAATATGGCAAAGTCAGGTATAAATAAGGCTGCCTTAAAGAAGTTAAATTGTAAAGTTGAGTGCTTTGTAGATAGAGAAGATGTAGCAGAAGTTGCAAAGGAAAGAGGAATAACTCGTTCTATGGCAGCAGTTGAAAAAGCAGTGGAAGAAGGAGTAGAGTTCTTTGTATTTGGGAATGCTCCAACAGCTTTATTTAAATTAAAAGAGCTTACACTAGAAGGAAAAGCTAATCCAAAGTTTATAATAGGAAGTCCAGTTGGATTTGTAGGAGCTAGTGAATCCAAAGAAGAGATCGAAAAAATGGATACTCCTATGATAACTGTAAGAGGAAGAAAGGGAGGCAGTAATGTAGCTGCAGCCATTGTAAATGCTCTTATGTATATGATTGTAGAAAGATAAATTTTAGGTGATTAAAATGCTTGATATGTATGTAAATTGCGATGGAAAGAGACTGAGATGTGGATATACTACAGGTTCTTGTGCAGCAGCAGCGGCAAAAGCAGCTACATTATGTCTTTGTGAGAATAAGGATATTAATGAAATAAGTATAGATACTCCTAAGGGAATTAGGCTTACAATTCCAGTAGAAAAGCTCATAAGAGGAGAAAACTATGTGGAATGCTGCGTCATAAAGGATGGCGGAGATGATATTGATGCAACTCATGGAGCAGAAATATGGGCAAGAGCAGAGAAAAAGCCCTCTGGATATAGTTTAAAAGGTGGAAAAGGCGTAGGAGTAGTTATGGGAGAAGGCCTTTATGTAAAAAAAGGAGAACCTGCCATAAACCCTGTACCGCGACAAATGATAAATAAAGAAGTTACAGAAGTACTTCCAAAAGACTTAGGTGTGGAAATAACCATATTTGTGCCTAAGGGGGAAGAAATTGCAAAGAAGACTTTCAACCCTAGACTTAACATAATAGGAGGTATATCGATCCTAGGTACATCAGGGATTGTTATGCCTATGTCAGAAGATGCACTAATAGCATCAGTTGAGTTAGAAATAAATCAAAAGGTTGCAAAAGGAGCTAAGGAACTTATATTAGTATTTGGCAACATGGGAGAAACTAGAGGAAAGTCATTAGGACTTGATGAAAACAAGATGGTTGTAATTTCAAATTATGTAGGAAAAGCCTTAAATTCATGTATTGAGAATGAAGTATATGATATTACAATAATAGGCCATATAGGGAAGCTTTGTAAAATTGCAGCAGGATGCTTTAACACTCATAGCAGAGTATGTGATGTAAGAATGGAAGTAATAGCGTTAGAACTAGCTTTAATGGGATATCCTAAAGAAGTTGTTGAAAAGGTATATAATGAAAAGACTACAGAAGGAGCAATTAAATTAATAGAACAAACTCCTTCAATTACAAAGGAAGATGAATATAAGCTTTATAAGATTATAGCTGAAAAAGTAAAAAGCAGAATTGAAATATTTACCTATGGCAAGGTTAAGCCAAAAGTAGTTATGTACAGTATGGAAAAACAACTTAGTATCATAGATTAAAAAGATATATAAAACAGTAAAAGGAAGTGTTTGTGTGGTTTACATAGTAGGTATAGGACCAGGAAGCAAAGAATACATACTTCCTCAGGCTATAAAAGTCTTAGAAAGCTCAGATGAAATAATAGGCTTTGGAAGAGCAATAAATTCTCTAGATTTTATAGATAGTAAAAAGGTTAAGGTAAATAAAATAAGCGATGTTATTGAGTATTTAGAGGTAAATAAACATAAAAATATTGCAGTGGCAGCTTCAGGAGATCCATTATTTTATGGAATAACTAATTACCTAAAATCTAATTATGATGGGGAAATAAACATAGTGCCAGGAATTACTTCCTTTCAGTATTTAGCCGCTAAACTTAATAAGCCTTGGCAAAATGCTTTTTTAGGAAGCCTTCATGGTAGAGAGCAAAGCTTTTTAAAGGGAGTTTTAGAAAATAACTTAAGTATTTGGCTTACAGATAGCAAAAACTCTCCACAAGCTTTAGCAAAGATACTTTTAGAAAATGGATTAAACCCATATATCTATGTAGGAGAAAACTTATCCTATGAAGATGAAAGAATAGAATGTGGAACAGCAGAAGATATTAGAAGTAAAGAATTTAAGGGACTTTCTATAATGATTGTAGAAAGAGAAGAAGTGGATATAAAAGATAAAGAGCTTCATTTTATAAAGGATGATGAACTCATAAGAGGAAATTGTCCAATGACTAAGGAAGAAATAAGAATACTTAGCATAGCAAAACTCAATTTGAGAGAAGATTCCTATGTTCTAGATGTAGGAGCAGGTACAGGATCTATAAGTGTTCAAGCTGCAAAGTTTTGTCCAGTTGGAAAAGTTGTTGCTATAGAAAAAGATGAAGATGCAATAGATACTATAAAGAAAAATGTAACTAAATTTAAGCTGAATAACTTAGAACTTATCGAAGGAGAAGCAATGGAAGTAATAAACAGTATAAATTACTCATTCGATAGTATATTTATAGGCGGCAGCGGTGGAAATATTGAAGACATCATAAAAGAATATGGCAAAAAACTACTGCCTGGTGGAAAGATGATTTTAAACTTTATAACCATAAATAATTTATATAAAGCAATGGATGCATTAAAGAAATTAGGATATAAAGTTAGCTGTACTCAAGTTTCTATAAGTAAAACTAAAGGCGAAAGTTATATGTTATTTGGAAATAATCCAATATTTATAATAGAAGGAGAAAAATAATGGCTAAGTTATATGGAGTTGGCGTAGGCCCAGGAAGCGAAGAATTAATTACACTTAAAGCGTTAAAGGTTATAGAAAATGCAAAAGTTATAGTAGCACCATCCCCTAAAGAAAATGGACAAAGTGCTGCTTTAAATATAGTAAAAAACTTTGTAAAAGAAGATACAGAGGTAATAGTAAAGCAATTCCCTATGGGTGGAGAAGATCAAGAAGATAAGATTTATGAAGCCTTCAAAACTATAGAAGAAAGACTTCATGATGGACTAGATGTAGTATTTATAACTATAGGAGACCCGTTTGTATACAGCACTTATATATATCTTTTAAAGTATATAAATGAAAAGGGATACGAAACAGAAACAGTACCTGGAATAACATCCTTTTGTGCATCTGCAAGTCTTGCAGGTGAAGCTTTGGTTATAGGAGATGAGCCACTTCTTATATTACCATCTACAAGACTAGATACAGTAAAAGAAGAACATAAGTATTTAGTAATAATGAAGGTATATAATAATGAAGAAAGCGTAATTAACTTCTTAGAAGACAAAGGTTATGAATATGTATATGTAAAAAGAGCTTACAGAGAAGGACAGGAAGTAATAAAAGATAGAGAAGAGATACTTAAAAATAAAGATTATATGTCACTTATAATTGCACACAAGAACTAGTTAGCTATTAACTTAATAGAGCGGGGGTAAATAAAATTGGATAATAACATAAATGTTTATTTTATAGGAGCAGGTCCTGGAGATGTGGATCTTATAACTGTTAAAGGAAGAAAGATACTTGAAAAAGCTGATGTAGTAATATATGCAGGATCACTAGTTAGCAAAGAACACTTAGATTTTTGTAAAGAATCAGTAGAAATGCACAATTCAGCTTCCATGACACTAGAAGATGTTATAGATGTTATGAAAAAGGCTGCTGGCCAAAATAAAATGGTAGTAAGACTTCATACGGGAGATCCTTCCATGTACGGAGCTATAAAAGAGCAAATGGATGAGCTTAATAAATTTGATATTAAATATGAAGTTGTACCAGGAGTTAGCTCTTGTTTTGCAGCAGCTGCAGCTATAAAAAGAGAATTTACACTTCCAGGAGTTACTCAAACACTAATACTTACAAGAGTAGAGGGTAGAACACCAGTACCAGCAGGAGAAGATTTAGAAAAGTTAGCAGGAACTGGAGCTTCCATGGCAATATTCCTATCCATAAGTATGATAGAAAAAGTAGTAGAAAAGTTAAGACGCGGATATGGAAAAAATGTTCCTATAGCTATAGTTGAAAGAGCTACTTGGGAGGATGAGAGAGTTATACTAGGAACCTTAGATGATATAGCAGAAAAGGTTAAAGAAGCTAATATAACAAAATGTGCACAAATACTTGTAGGTGATTTTATAGATACTGAGTATGATAAGAGTCTTTTATATGATAAAACTTTTACTCATATGTTTAGAGAAGGTGTATCTAAGTAACCTAGGGCCGTCTTAATAATTTGAGAGGTGCTGATTTACTATGAATATAGCAGTGATTTCCATAACTAAAAATGGGGATAACTTAGCAAAAAAAATAAGAGAAAAGTTTAATATAGATTTATTCTCTAAAAATCTTTCTAAAGACTTTAATTTTAAAGAAGTAGTAAGAAATTCTTTTGAAAACTATGAGGCAGTGGTATTTATAACTTCAACTGGCATAGCAGTAAGATCTATAGCTCCTTACATAACTACTAAGGATAAAGATCCTGCAGTGATTGTTATAGACAATTTAGGTAAGTTTGCAATAAGCCTTTTGAGCGGACACTTAGGAGGAGCTAACAAACTTACGGAAGATATAGCCTTAGCACTTAAAGCGGAGCCTATAATAACTACTGCTACAGATAATTTAGGGATTACAGCTCCAGATATGATAGCTAAGGAAAGTAATCTTATTATAGATAGCTTAAAAGATGCTAAGGATATAGCAGCTCTTTTAGTTGATGGAAAGGAAGTTGGATTTCTTGATGAAGAGAAACTAATTTCCTGCCCATCAGGTTATGTTTCCAAACTAAGTGAGTGCAGTGGAGTAGTTTATGTAACAAATAAAAATGCATTGGAATGCATAGAGGAAAAGAAAATTCCTAAGAGGTTAAAGCTTATAAGAAGAAATATAATACTCGGCATCGGATGCAGGAAAGATTATCATATAGGCTCTATGAAAGAAAAAGTTTTAGAAGTTTTAAAGGAGAAAAACATAGATGCAAGAGCAATAAAATGTATTGCTACAGTAGAGGTTAAAAAGGATGAAATAGCTATAATAGAACTTTCAAAATACTTAAATTGTGATATGAAAATATTCACTATAGAAGAAATAAAAAAGGTACAACACAAATATGAAGGAAGTGCCTTTGTAGAAAAAACATTAGGAATTACATCCGTATGTGAGCCATCAATTGAGCTTGCAGGAGGAACTGTTGAAATTTCAAAGATGAAACTTGATGGAATGACACTAGCAATAGGAAAGGAAGTGTAGTTTTGGGAAAACTATATGTAATAGGAATTGGTCCAGGAGGCTTAGAACACATGACATTAAAAGCTAAGCAGGCCATTGAAGAAAGTAATATGATTGTAGGATATACAAAATACATAGAATTTATAAAGCCATTATTAGAGGGAAAAGAATTAGTATCAACTGGTATGAAGGGTGAAGTGGAAAGATGCAAAAAGGCTTTAGAGCTTGCAGCAGATAACACAGTAGCAATTATAAGTACTGGAGATGCAGGAATATATGGAATGGCAGGACTTATATTAGAACTTAAAGAAAATGAAGACGTAGAAATAATACCAGGGGTTACAGCTTCTTCTTCAGCAGCTTCTGTAGTAGGATCTCCACTTATGCATGATAACTGTAATATAAGCTTAAGTGATCTTATGACACCTTATGAACTTATAAAGAAGAGAGTAAAACTAGCAGCAGAAGCAGATTTTATAATATCACTTTATAATCCGAGAAGTAATGGAAGACCTCATTACTTAAGAGAAGCTATTGATATAATAAGTGAGTTTAGAAACGGTACTACTCCTATAGCAGTAGTTAAAAATGCATTAAGAGATGGACAGGAAATACACTTATTTACACTAGAAAACTTCAATGAAGAAGTAGTAGATATGTTTTCTATAGTAATTATAGGAAATAGTCAGAGCTATATAAAAGATGGAAAATTTATAACTCCAAGAGGATACAAAGTTGGTTAATAGTCAATAATTAATAGTTGTAGAAATTCCGTTTAGGCGGGATTTCTTCGATTAAATAAGGTGGTGTTATTATGATTTGTGTTATAGCTGGAACCACTGAAGGTAGGGAAATGATTAAGGAATTAAATAAATACACCGATGATATTTTGGTGTCTACAGCAACATCTTATGGTGGAGAGCTTTTAAAGGAATATAGATATAAGTTATTAAATGATAAACCTCTTAATAGTCAGGATATGCAGAAGATGTTTGAGGAAAATAAAGTTAATGTTGTCATTGATACATCACATCCATATGCAGTAGAAGTTAGTGAAAATTTGATGAATGTATGTAGATTAACTTCTATAAAATACATAAGATTGGAAAGAAAAGGTGTAGCTTATAAATTTATAAATGAGGATAAGGTTATAATAGTAGAAAGTTATGAGGAACTTTATTCTCATTTGAAAAATATTACAGGCAATATATTAAACACTACAGGAAGCAGAAATTTAAATAAAATTTTAGGATTAGAATTACCTAATAGGATAATACATAGAGTACTTCCTTCCTTAAAAGTACTTGAAGAATGTTTAGAATTAGGAGTTAGTGTAGAAAATATAATTGCTATAAAGGGACCTATAAGCTATGATTTAAATAGAGCTTTTATAAAAGAATATGATGCAAAGGCAATACTGCTTAAAGATAGCGGGCCTGAAGGTGGAACGGAAGAAAAAATAAGAGCAGCAGTAGATGAAGATATATATACTTTTATTATTGGAAGAAAAACTTTAAAGTATGATAATATATTTTATGATGTTAAGGATGTAGTGAAGAAATTGGAAGGTATAGCTTAAATAAAGGGACTTATTATATTAGAATTTGAGCTATAATAGCGGAGGTATTATAATGAAAACAAAAAAATTAGTATTAACAGCACTATTTGTAGCGCTTTGTTTTATAGGAGCCAATATTAAGGTCATGGGATCAATAGCCTTTGATTCAATGCCAGCATTTTTAGCTGCAATTATGCTAGGTCCAGTATATGGAGCAATAGCAGGAGCATTAGGTCACTTTTTAACCGCATTAACTAGTGGATTTCCACTTACACTGCCAGTACATTTAATAACTATGGCAGCGATGGCCTTAACCATGGCGGCATTTGCTGTAGTGTATAAAACTTTTTCAAATAAGAATAAGTTTTTTGCAATTATATTTTCTATAATAATTGCAGTTATTATAAATGGACCTTTAGCACTTTTAGCCTTGACACCACTCTTAGTGCCTATGATGGGCAAGGCTGGGATTATGGGTCTTGTACCTATACTATCTGGAGTAGCGGCGATAAATGCACTTATAGCAATACTTGTGTATAATTTTTTCCCAAGGAGTTTGAAGGAATATGAAAATAACTAAGGTAAGGGATCTAACTTTAATAACTTTAGATGAAAATAAAACTATGGTGGTAGCTTGTGATAGCTGTGGGAGTATAGGAATGAAAGAGGGAGATACCTTAAAGGTACCTTCCTTTTATGTAGGAAAGTTAATTGCGAGAGGTCCAATATTGGAAGTAATGTGTGCTGGAGCAGAGGTTATTACTATTACAGATGCAGTATGTAATGAGATGGAACCTACAGGAAGTGAAATAATAAAGGGAATAAAGGAAGAGTTAAAATTAGCAGGTATAGCTGATATAGTTTTGACAGGAAGTACAGAAGAGAATTTTAAATCTATATCTACAGGCCTTGGAATTACCGTTATAGGAATAGTTGAAAATAAAAATTTAAGGGTCAATGCTATAAGAGAAAATTGTAAAATTATTTCCCTGGGAATTCCTAAGGTAGGAGCAGAAATAGGGTTAGATGAAGATTTAGATATAGCAAACTATAATGATTTAAGAAAGCTTTTAAGCTTAGATGGAGTGTATGAAATAGTACCAGTAGGTTCTAAAGGTATACTTTACGAAGTATTGCAGCTTGCAGAAAATAATAATATGAAATTTGTGTTAAATGAAGAAGTAAAAGTAGATATACATAAAACTGCAGGACCTTCTAGTGTTATAATAGCTGCAGTAAAAGATGAAGTATTAAATGAAATACAAAATGATAAAAAAATAAGTATAATAGGTAAATTAAATAAAGTTTAGATTTGTTTAATATAGGAGGATAAAATGAAAAAGGGAATATTAGTAGTAAGTTTTGGAACAAGTTATATGGAGACTTTAAAGCTTAATATAGAAGCTTGTGAAAGTAAAATAAAAGAATCCTTTGAAGGCTATGAAATAAGAAGAGCATTTACATCAGGAATGATTATGAGAAAGCTTAAACAAAGAGATAATATACATATTGATACTGTAGAAGAAGCACTAACTAAAATGGTTAATGACGGATTTGAAGAAATCGTTGTGCAGCCTCTTCATATAATGCCAGGAGAAGAATACGATGATATAAAAAGAGATGTGCATAAATTTAGTCGTATAAATAAATTTGAAAACATAGTTTTAGGAAGACCAGTGCTTTATAGTGAGGAAGATTATAGAATTGCAGTAGAAGCATTAAAAGAGCAGCTTCCTGAATATGATGATAAAAAGGCAGTTGTTTTCATGGGACATGGATCTACACATTATGCTAATGCTTGCTATTCCATGCTTCAATACATACTTGATGATATGGGAGTTAAAAATGTATATATTGCAACAGTAGAGGGATTCCCAGAACTTAGACATGTAATGCCAAAGCTGAAGGAAAAGAAAATAGAAGAAGTAACTTTAATGCCATATATGCTTGTGGCAGGAGACCATGCGCAAAATGACATGGCAGGGGATGAAGAAGATTCATGGAAGGTTATATTAGAAAATGAAGGCTTCAAGGTTGACATATACCTTCATGGCTTAGGAGAAAATTCTGCTTACAGAGATATTTATGTGCAGCATGTAAGAGATTGTATTTAGTGCCACCCACGTGACAAGTGGCAAGTGAGAAGTAAATAATGATTAATTAGTATTTATAAAAGGGGATATTTCAAAAGAAATTTTCAATTTCTTTGAGATATCCCCTTTTAATAGAGTTTTTATGAATTTATAATGGTTTTTAGGTAAGTTCTTGTACAAGGGAAGCTTTATCAGATTCTTGGGGGGGGAAAGAACTTTCTTTTTTCTTAGAATTCAGCCGTTTTAATTCCACCCAAAGCCATATTCCAGTTATAACTGAAGACAGTAAATCAGATAGTGGAGCAGCGTATAGTACTCCATTTAGCCCAAAAGTTTTAGGTAAAATCATTACAGCTGGTATAAGAATAATCAATTGTCTCATTAAAGTAAGGAATGTAGATGCTTTTGCCTTACCAACTGCTTGGAAATAGCTAGCACCAACTACTTGAAATCCAACTACAGGTAAGCAAAGAAACCATATTTTAAGAGCATTAGTTCCAAAGAAAATTAATTCCTTATCGCTATTAAACATCTTAATTAAAGCTTCAGGGAAAATTCTTGTTATAAGCCAGCCTATTATTGTGATAGCAGTCGCAGCAGCAATAGCCCATTTTAAGGTTTCTTTTACTCTATGTGTTTTTTTAGCTCCAAAGTTATATCCGATGATTGGCTGAGCACCTTGATTTATACCAAAAATAGGCATGAGCATAAATGTTTGTATGCTATTGATTATTCCCATACCTGAAATTGCTATATCTCCACCGTATAAAATAAGACTTTTATTTAATATAACATTTAATATACCATTACAAAACTGCCTTAAAAAGGAGGGGATACCCGTTTGTACAATTCTTTTCATAACATGAAGTTCCGGCTTCATATTATCTAACTTTAACTTAATGGAACACTTTTTTCCCGTAAAATATGAAAGAATCCATATAGTTGTTAAAAGCTGCCCGCCTACAGTTGCTAGTGCTGCTCCAGTCATTCCCCACTTGAAGCCATATATAAAGATAGGGTCGAATATAATATTAAACCCAGCCCCGAAAAACATTGTTATCATTGCAATTTTAGGGTTTCCATCAGCACGTATAAAATTATTAAGTCCCATACTTAGACACTGAAGAATTGCTCCCCAAAGTACAATCATCATATATTGTTTAGCATAAGGCATTACCTCAAGGCTAGAACCAAGTAATTTTAATATAGGCTCTAAAAATATAACACTTATAATTGTATATATAATTGAAGAACCAATTATAAGTGTTACAGCATTACCTAAATATTTTTCGGACACTTCAGGTTGTCCTTCACCTAATTTAATTGAAAACATCGTTGAGCCACCTATACCAAAAAGTGATGCAAGTGCCATTATAATTAGTGTTATAGGAAAGCTTATAGTAATAGCTGCCAGTCCTAAGGAACCTAGGTCAGAAGCATTTCCAATATACATTCTATCAATAATATTATAAAGAGAATTTACAACCATACCCACCATGGCTGGAACAGAAAAGGATACAAGTAAACTAGTTATTTTCTCTTCTCCAAGCCTATTTGTTTTCTTCACAAATTTCACCCCCATTTGAAAATAATTCTGCATAGTTTGTACTTCCTGCTTTTTCGGACATGGACTTAAGAGAATCGAGTACAATATCGATAGTATTTTCATCCATACCATTAGTAATAAGCTTAGTCCATCCTCGTAGGGCTGAATAAATAGTTTCTTTATAAGACTTTCCCTTATCAGTTGTAAATACCTTATTAGCCCTTTTATCAGCTAAGTTTTTTTGGCGTATTAGTAAACCTTTTTCCTCAAGAGATTTTAACGCTCTTGCAGTAGCAGCTTTGTCAATCAAAAGTAATGATGATAATTCTTCCTGACTAATACCTTCATTATTATATAGCTCTACCATAAAAATATATTCCGAAGAGCTTATATTTAAATCTTTTAGAGCATAGTTTATATATACATGGGATTGTCTATATAGTATAGAGACCAATTTTCCAACACTTTTCTCTTTCATATCTTCCTCCACTAATTTTCTTATTAATTAAATTATAGATAAATATAGTTGACGGGTCAACTATATTTATAAGCTAAGATTTGATAATTAACTTTTGATGTAATACTTTGAAATGAGTGGGTTTAGGAAATTTAAAGATGAAGTTAAAACAAAAGGAAATTGCAAAGCAATTTCCTTAATTTTTTGGATTTTTATTGTCACTAATTTTCTTTATATCCCCTGATTTTTCATCCTTATTTTCTATGTATTTTTTTACAAGGTTCACATTTTCAGATTTAAATACAGCAACTTTCTGATCAAAGTATATCTTCATAGTAGCTATTGTAGGCGATGCTAAAAGCATTCCAATTATGCCCAAATATCCTCCACCTATAGTTAATCCAAGGATAATAAAAAAAGGTCTTACTCCAATGCTTTCTCCAATTAATTTTGGATCTAAATACCAAGCATCGAACTGTTGAAGAACAAATAGGAATAAAAACATTGTAATTGCCATCATAGGGGATACAAATAAGCCTATAAACAGTCCTATAATTTCTCCTACTAAAGGACCAAGATAAGGAACCATATTTGTTACTCCTACAATTAGAGATAATAATCCAGCGTAAGGAGCTTTCATTATTAATAGGCCGACTAAGGCAATAGTCCCAATAATTGCGGAATCTATAGCTTTAGTTCCTATATAAAGTCCTATCATTTTATTGTAAATTTTTATCCAGTTTATAAGATGAGTTCCATTTTCTTCCTTAAGCAGCATGTAAATCAAAATTTTAGTACCTCTTTTAAGTCTTTCTTTATCAAGAAGGACGTATATTGCAATCAAAAATCCCAAAACAACCTTTACTAAACTAGCAGTAGCTGAAAATATAGAGGAAACAGATCCTTCTAAAATTGTCATAAGTGTTGAGCCAAATTTTGATGATAATACAGATAAATAATCCAATAATCCTACATCTTTTATTAAATCATATAGATTTTCATTTTGTAATGCAGTATTAATCCATCTTTGTACTATTTGCATATATTTAGGCACTTCCGAAGTCATGGAAATTATACTATTTACAATATTGGGTAAAATATAAATAAATGCTAAAGTTATTAAGCTAAGCACAGTTATATAGGTTAACGTAATAGATAATCCTCTGTTGAATTCAAGTTTTTTTTCAAAAATGTTCATTAATGGATTTAAGCAATATGCAATTATTAAAGCATATACAAAAGGTAATATTATAGATAAAAATCTTGTGATAAATGTAAAAAAAACACCATAATTTTTTATAATAATATATCCTACTACTACTGTTAGCACAAAGATTAATATATCCTTAAATTTTATATTTTTATTAAAAAACAATTTAAATACTCTCCTTCTTTAGTAATTACTATAGTATATTATATCATATAACATTTTCCATAATAAATTTATTGATATTAAATTTATTAATATTAAATTTAATATGGGGTATTATGATATTATCATTATCAATAGTATAAACCCAATTTAAAAGTGTCGCATTTTCTTTACAATTGTGCTATTATGATAATAGTAAAACATGTTAAATTAGTTGAAATGTGCTGGTTTATTCTGAAATTAAAGGTTTTTTTATAAATCATGCAGAAAACGTTTCAAATGAAGGAAAGGGGAATATACATATGGAAACAAAAGGTTACGTTCAAGTGTACACAGGAAATGGTAAAGGAAAGACTACAGCAGCCCTTGGACTTTCATTAAGAGCTGTATGTGCAGGAAAAAAGGTATTTTTTGGTCAATTTACAAAGGGAATGAAATATAGCGAATTAGAAGCAGTCAACATACTTCCTAACTTTAAAATGGAGCAGTTTGGAAGAAATGCATTTATAATGGGCAATCCTACTAAAGCTGATATTGAGGAAGCTAAAAAGGGATTTAAGAGAGCAGAAGAAGTTTTAACTTCTGGAGAGTATGATGTAGTAGTTTTTGATGAAATAAATATAGCATTATTTTATGAATTATTTACAGTAGAAGAAGTTTTAGCTTTAATAGATAAGAAGCCTGAAAAAACTGAGCTTATACTTACTGGAAGATATGCAAAAGATGAGATAATAGAAAGAGCAGATTTAGTTACTGAAATGAAACAAATAAAGCACTATTATACTCAGGGAGTACCAGCACGTAAGGGTATTGAAAGTTAAATAAAATAATAAGCGATGCTTTTACTGTGTAATTGTAAGGCATCGCTTATTTAATATATAATACTTTTTTTATTTACATAAATATGATAAAATTAGCTGTATAAATTTATCATTTTGAGTATTTTAATAAGAGATATTTTTAGAGAAAATGGGAATAAATATTTTAGAATGTACTAAAGAATAAGCAAGTAAAGAACAATAAATAAGGAGAGATAGTATGAATAATAGAGAAAGATTAGAAATGCTAAATAGAAATCAAAAATTATTGAACGTATTGTTTACTCTTGTAACGCTTGCATCCATTTTTGCAAGAAATTATAGGGGAAATGCAACTATGGTTGCAGTTGTAGTAGGATTTATGGTTGCAGCATTTGGGACTTATGTATATATAACATTTAAGACAGGGTTATTAAAAAGAACAAGATTTAATATCGCTGCATTTTTAATATTAGTATTTTTAGTGGGAAATACTATATATGAATTATTCATACACTAAAGTTTATAGGAAACATTTCAATGAATTTGAGATATAATAAAATGGTATGGCTAAAAGCCATGCCATTTTACTTTTGGGGAAAGTTTGGTAAAATGTAAATATATTATTTTTTTGAAAGGAGTTTGGGATATGGAATATATGAAGAATTATGAAAACTGGCTAACTGATGAACATATTGATGAAGAAACTAAACAAGAACTTAGAGGAATAAAAGAAAACTTAGAAGAAATAAAGGATAGATTTTATACAGATTTGGAATTTGGTACTGCAGGGCTTAGGGGGAAGATTGCAGCAGGTACAAATAGGATGAATATACATATAATAAGCAGGGCAACTCAAGGGCTAGCAAATTTTATAATAGAACAAGGCAGTCAAGCAATGAAAAGAGGAGTTGCTATCGCATATGATAGCAGACATTTTTCTGATAAATTTGCTAAAACTGCAGCTCTAGTACTAGCTGGAAATGGCATAAAGGCTTATCTTTTTGAGGGATTGAGGCCAACTCCAGAGTTATCATTTACGGTTAGAAGATTAAATGCAATATCAGGCATAGTTGTAACAGCAAGCCATAATCCAAGAGAATATAATGGATATAAGGTTTACTGGGAAGATGGGGCTCAAATTATTTCTGAAGTTGCAGATCCTATAACAAAGCATATAAGTAATATAAAAAGTTTTGGTGAAATAAAAAAGATTACAGAAGAAGAAGCTCTACAAAAGGGTTTGTTGAAGATATTAGGGAAACAAATAGATGATGAATACATTGCCAATGTCAAAGCTTTGAGCCTTAGAGATGAAATAGATAAGGATATAAAAATAGTATATACTCCACTAAATGGAACTGGGAATATACCAGTTAGAAGAGTGTTAAAGGAAAGAGGATTTTCAAATATAATTGTGGTTCCCGAACAGGAAAACCCAGATCCAGACTTTACAACTGTAGGGTATCCAAATCCTGAGGATGTAAAAGCATTTAAGTATTCAGAGAAGCTAGGAAAAGAAATAGGAGCAGAGCTTTTAATAGCTACAGATCCAGATTGTGATAGACTTGCAATAATGGTGAAGGATAAAAATAATGAGTATATGGCTTTTAATGGAAATCAAACAGGAGCTATTTTAATAAGTTATATATTATCAAGTATGAAGGAAAAAAATAAGATGCCAAAGGATGGCTGTATAATTAAGTCAGTAGTTACAGGAGATTTAGGGAAAGCTATAGCAAATAAATATAACGTAAGAACTTTTGAAACTTTAACAGGATTTAAAAATATCTGTGGTAAGGAAAGAGAGTTAGAAGAAGAAGGAATATATAAATTTATATTTGGATATGAAGAAAGTATAGGGTATGTTACAGGAACTTTTGTAAGAGATAAGGATGGAGTAAGCTCCGCCATGCTTTTATGTGAAGCGGCAGCTTACTATAAAAGTATAGGAAAGTCTCTTATAGATGTATTAAATGAAATATATAAGGAATTTGGATACTATAGAGAAAAGCAGATATCTCTTGTATTAGAAGGAATAGAAGGTCAAGAACGTATAAGTAGAATGATGAAAGTTTATAGAAATGAATTTCCAAAGGTTATAGGAGAATCAAAACTTGCATCATATACTGATTTAGATGAAGGTAAGGATTATGATTTATTTACTGGAAAAGAAACTAAAAATATTATTGGGAAATCAAATGTACTCAAGTTTATGCTTGAAGATGGCTCATGGTATGCTGTAAGACCTTCAGGAACTGAACCTAAGATAAAAATATACATTTATACCAAATCAAATACTTTAGAAAAAGCAGAAGAAAAAATAAAGGTTATAGAAGAGATTGTAATGGGGAAACTTAACTCTGTGGAATAAAATGTGTTAATATTTCTATAGTAACAACTTAACACAGCAAAGTGAAGTTGAAACTTTTGAAATAAAAAGTTTCATAAATCAATCTATATTATATATACAAACCGTTGATAATTTGATAAAATAAAAAAGTAAAAAAATAAATATGCAATTTATGCAAAAAAAAATTTCAAAAAATGTTGTTGAATTGGGGGCATTTATAAAATGAACACGCAGAGTTATGTAAATGAAATCTTTGAAACAGTTAAAAAAAGAAATCCCGGCGAGTCAGAATTTCATCAAGCAGTAAAAGAAGTATTAGATTCGTTGGTACCAGTTTTAGAAAAACATCCTGAATATGTTGCAGAAGGCATAGTTGATAGAATTGTTGAGCCTGAAAGAATGATAATGTTTAGAGTTCCATGGGTAGATGACAATGGTAAGGTTCAAGTAAACAGGGGATTTAGAGTTCAGTTCAATAGTGCTATAGGACCATATAAAGGAGGACTTAGATTACATCCTTCAGTTAATGGAAGTATTATAAAATTTTTGGGATTTGAGCAGATATTTAAGAATTCCCTTACAGGTCTCCCAATAGGAGGAGGTAAAGGGGGCTCAGACTTCGATCCTAAAGGAAAATCAGATAGAGAAGTTATGAGATTTTGCCAAAGCTTTATGTCAGAACTTTATAGACATATAGGACAATTCACTGACGTACCTGCTGGGGATATAGGAGTTGGTGGAAGAGAAATAGGATACTTATTTGGACAGTATAAAAAGTTAAAAAACAGCTACGATGCTGGAGTTCTTACTGGAAAAGGACTTAACTATGGTGGAAGTTTAACAAGAACAGAAGCTACTGGTTATGGATTGATTTATTTTGTAGAAAGAATGCTAAATGAAAAAGGAAATTCTATAAAAGATAAAACTGTAGTTGTTTCAGGTTCTGGAAATGTGGCTATATATGCAATTCAAAAAGCTCAAGAACTAGGAGCTAAAGTTGTAGCTTGCAGCGATTCAGCTGGATATATTTATGATAAAAATGGTATAGATGTTGAGATCGTAAAACGCTTAAAGGAAGTAGAAAGAAAGAGAATAAAAGAGTACTTAAGTTACCATAAAGATGCAGAATATCATGAAGGATCTACTGGTGTATGGACAATAAAATGTGATGTAGCTCTTCCATGTGCAACTCAAAATGAGATAGATGGAAGTTCCGCAAAGACACTTATAGACAATGGTGTTATAGCAGTAGCTGAAGGAGCTAATATGCCTTCTACACTTGAAGCTACAGAACTTTTCTTAAAAAATAATGTGTTATTTGGACCAGCAAAGGCTGCTAATGCAGGCGGAGTTGCAGTTTCAGCATTAGAAATGTCTCAAAATAGTATTAGACTTTCTTGGACATTTGAAGAAGTAGATGAAAAGTTAAAGCAAATAATGATAAACATATATGAAAATGCAAGTGCTGCAGCTAAGGAGTATGGAAAAGAGGATAACCTAGTTGTAGGAGCAAACATAGCAGGATTTAAGAAGGTTGCAGATGCAATGGTAGCTCACGGGGTAATATAATAAATTTTTGAAAAATTATTAAAACCCCCTTGACATTATAAAAGAGAATATTTATAATTGACTCATTAATAAAAATTCACAGACTATGAAGAGAAGAGTAAGTATAAGATGTAGTTTAAGCGAGCTGGTGAAGGTGAAAGACCAGTACGAAGTTTATACCGAAGAACATCTCTGAGTTTCTAACCCAAATCTAGATTTTAGAAAGTAGGCTTAGACGGAGAACCGGACTGTTAAAACCGGAAAGTATTAATTATGATACTTTTATCAAAGTTGAGCTTATTGTAAAGCTAACTAGGGTGGTACCGCGGAATTATAACCTTTCGTCCCTTATTTTTTAGGGATGAAAGGTTTTTTGTTTTATACAAATACATATAAAACTGGCCAGTTTTATAAAGTAAAGAGCATAAATTTAAATATTAAGAAAAGTTTTATAAAATCTAAATAATTAAATTGGAGGAAATAACTATGAGTAAATATGAAGAAAGATTAATTATACCAGAAGGATATAAATCAAATTTAAATTTAAAAGAAACAGAAATAGCTATAAAGAAAATAAAGGATTTCTTTGAGCGATCATTATCAGAAAGACTTAATTTAATAAGAGTATCTGCACCGCTATTTGTAAGAAATGATAGGGGATTAAATGATAATCTAAGTGGAGTAGAAAGACCTGTAAGCTTTACAGTAAGAGATGATAATGAAGCAGGTGCTGAAATAGTTCACTCTTTAGCTAAGTGGAAAAGAATGGCTCTATATAGATATGGTTTTAAGGTTGGAGAAGGACTTTATACAGATATGAATGCTATTCGTAGAGATGAAGATTTAGATAACATTCACTCTATATATGTAGACCAATGGGATTGGGAAAAGGTTATAACTAAAGAACAGAGAAATGAAGGATTTTTAGTAGAAATTGTATCAGAAATATATAAGGCATTTACTGAAACAGAAAACTATGTTAATAGAGAGTATCCATTTATAGAAAAAATACTTCCAGAAAAAATAACCTTTATAACTTCTCAGGAGTTAGAAGATAAATTCCCAGGATTTACTCCAAAGGAAAGAGAAGATGCTATCGCAAAGGAACATGGTGCAGTGTTTATAATGAAAATAGGAAAAGTACTTGAATCTGGAGAAAAGCATGATGGAAGAGCTCCAGACTATGATGATTGGGAATTAAATGGAGATATATTATTATGGAATCCAGTGCTTGGTAGAGCGTTAGAGCTTTCTTCTATGGGTATAAGAGTGGATGAAGAATCACTTTTAAAGCAGCTTAAACTTGCAGGATGTGAAGAAAGAAAGAACTTAGAATTCCATCAAATGCTTTTGAATAAGAAACTTCCATACACCATAGGCGGAGGTCTTGGTCAATCAAGAATATGTATGTTCTTTTTAAGAAAGGCTCACATAGGAGAAGTTCAATCTTCCATATGGCCAGAAGAAATGATAACTAAATGTGCTGAATATGGAATTGATATACTATAGAAATATTACGACATTTTTAATGCTCTGGGTCGTATAGAATTTTCATCTAGGAAGGCGTTCATTTCGCCGAGAACGGCTAATATTTATAAGTTTAAAACCCCTAAGCCGCCTAAACTCGCTATCGCTCAAACAGTAGGCGGCTCTTAACGGTATTTTAAATTTATAAATAAAGCTGTTCTAAGGCTCATTCAATGCCTTCTACGATGAAAATTCTATGCTTCCAGAGCATTAAAAAGTTATTCATGTGAACTGCTGAAGGAGGAAATTCAGCTAACTGAATTTCTAAGATGTTTTAGGACGGCAGTCCTTAACGTTACAAGAACTTACACTAAATAAATGAAAAATTTACAAGTTAAAGATAAGGTAGTACAATAAAAGATTTCTGATAAAAATAGAATGCTTAATAAATTACGACCTATCGGTCTGCGAGCTTACCAGCTCTTTGGCAAGCGCCAATTTAAGGGAATTTCGTCAAAACGAAATTCCTTCCTTCAGTTAGTAAGCCTGAACGATATTTTTAATGGTGAACACAAGTATGGGATTTGCATTGTAGAAAGCATTGAGCAAGCAATTAAAAGCTCTTTATTTCTGATTTTAAGGCGCCGTATAGAGCCTTCTACTGCTTGAGCTGTAGGCGAGTTTAGAAGGCTTAGGCGCCTTAAAGGGAAGAAATATTAGAGCTTTTTTTGTGTAGCGAACGGTTGCATAATTTATAGAAATCTATGATTTCGTTATTATGCAAATTCCATACGACCCGTTCAACATTAAAAACGTCGTAATACCCTTTTAATTTAAAACAATTCTAACACCTTTTACAGCTTCTTTGAATATATTAGTTGTAGTAATAATTTTTTAAGGAAGAATTATGAGGAATAGTGATATTTCGGAAGTTCCATATCAAAGACCTAATCCTACCGATGAAGAAAGGCATATCCAACTTAAATACACCCTTAATGCTGGGGGAAGACCTGAAGATTATGAAAACATACTTGAACTTTTAAGTCCACCAAAGGATATAACAACTATAGCTCCTAAAAACAGTGGTAAAAATGTTAAGGTTGCAGTTATAGGTGCTGGAGAAGCTGGTCTTGCAGCTGCATTTGAATTAAAAAAAATAGGATGTGATATTACTATTTTTGAAGCCTCTAGCCGTATTGGAGGCAGAGTATATACTCATTACTTCGATTGTGAAGGGAAATATCCAGCTGAACTAGGTGCCATGAGAATTCCAGCTTCTCATGAAACTGTATGGCATTATATTAACTTGTTTAAGCTTAATACAGATGTATTTGTCACTAGGAATGTAAATGGATTATTTTATATTAGGAAGAGATGGGCTAGAAATGATGCTGAAGGCCTTAGTGTTATGGAAAATATATATCCTGCCTTTAATTTAACTCCTGAAGAAAGGAGAACTCCCTGGCAACAGCTTGTAGGAAGAATATTTAATAAATATGTATTGTCATTGCCGCCTGAAATTAGAAGAGAGATTATCGAAGTAAAACCAAAGTATTCGGAGGCCATAGAAGCAATGGATTGGCTGAACTATGAAATGGCATATGAAAGGTCAGGACTAAGTGAAGATGCTATTACTATGTTAAGTTATTTATCAACTTTTGATGTAGCATTCTTTAATGTTGGATTAATAGAAGTAATGCAAGAAGCTTATACCGCTGATTTTTCATTTACTTATAGAATCCCTCAAGGTAATGATAGGTTAACTTCAGCCTTTTGTGAAGCATTGATGAATAAGAGGAATGCTGCCTTTGCAGGAATTAGTTCAACTGAACTTGGAAATGTTAGCTTTCAAATGAATACTGCAATTGATGGCATATATAAAGATCCTGATAAGGAAGGAATAATTTTAGAATGTAGAAAAACTCAGGATAATAGCATAAAATATGAAGATTTTGATTATATAGTATGCGCTATACCATTTACAAGCCTTAGGAGAATGAATATCACTCCTTTATTTAGTGTAGATAAGATGCACGCAATTGCGTCTCTAAATTATGAATCTGGACAAAAGACATACTTTTTTCTTAAGGACAGATTTTGGGAAAAGGGAAACAAAAATCAAAGAATTATTGGTGGAAGTACGGGCAGTGATTTGCAAACAATAGCTACGTTTTACCCCTCAGATCACTCTATGCCTGTTCCAGGTAAGCTTAATACATGGGAATTAAAACCTGGGGCATCTCCCAATCAGCCTGGAGCTTTACAAGTATCCTATAATTGGGGAGAAGATGCAGAAAGAGTTGGGAATAAAAAGATAGACCTTCGTATTATGGATTTTATAAAACAAACTGAAATGATTCATTGTCTTCCTAGAGGATATATAGAAGAAAATATGATAGATTATGCCTCTATATACTGGCCTGATGTTCAATATATATGGTCTGGAAGCTGTCTTACAAAGCCTAAGGATAAAATTCTATTTTCTTATGTTGTTACTCAGCCTGAGATGAATAATAGGGTCTTCTTTGCAGGGGAACACATATCTCAAAAGCATGCATGGATTCAAGGAGCGCTTCAAACAGGAATGCTCGCGGCCAATGGAATTGCAGAGCAAATAAAGGCAAGAAAATAGCAAGAAAAAGCTCCCTGTCTTAGGGAGTTTTTTTCTTGCTAGCTGTTTGCTGCTTTATGTTGCTTAGCGATATTTTTACTTACAGGCAACACATGAGGTTTTCCTGTGATTGGATTTTTTATAAGGCACATATCCATATTATATACTTCATGTAAGTTCCTTTCTGTAAATACATCCTCAACAGTTCCATAAGCTTTGATAGTTCCATCCTTTAATAGTATTAAGGAATCGCTGTATTCTGCTGCTAAGTTAAGGTCGTGAAGTATGGCTATAACTGTGATATCTTTACTTAAAAACTTTACAGTATCAAGTATTTCAATTTGATGTTGGATATCAAGGTTTGATATGGGCTCATCTAAAAGAAGTATATCCGTATCTTGAGCTAATGCTCTAGCTATTATAACTCGCTGTCTTTCTCCTCCACTTAGCTCATTTATATTTTTATCTTTAAGATCCCAAGTGTTTGTCATTTTCATAGAATCTTCAACTATTTTAAAATCTCTTTCTTGTTCATTTTGAAATCTCTTAAGGTAAGGGGCACGTCCCATCATAACTATATCTAATGCTGTAAATTCAAAATCTATATTTGTATTTTGTGGAACAGAAGCTAAGTTTTGAGCTAAATCCTTACTTGAAAGTGAATTAATATCATTACCATCTATATATACTTTTTTATTATCTAACGGAATGGCTCTAGATATATTTTTTAAAAGCGTTGTCTTACCAGAACCATTAGGACCTAAAATAGTATAAAATTTTCCTTTAGTAAATTCTAAATTTATATTATGAAGTATATTCTTATCTCCGTATCCATAATTTAAATCTCTTACAATAAGAGAAAAACAATCTTCAGTAGGCATTAAATCACCTTCTTTTTATTTTTTATTAATAAATATATAAAGTAAGGAGCTCCAAATACAGAAGTTATGGCTCCCACAGGAATTTCAGCAGGTGGTACCAAAATCCTAGCTAAAGTATCAGCTATTATCATAAATATAGCACCACCTATAGTTGAAAAAGGAAGAAGGGTTCTATGATCCGGACCTACAAGTAGTCTTACCATATGAGGAATAATAAGACCTACAAAGCCTATTATTCCACTTACAGAAACACAAGCAGCTACAATTATAGATGATATTACAAGTAATGTTTTCTTAACTTTATCAACATCTACGCCAAGGCTTGAAGCTGTCTCATCACCTGTAAGCATTATATTCAAATCACGTGCATATATAATCATTAAAATACATCCAAGTATTATAAAAGGCAGTAATGACAATACCTGTTTCCAGTTGGCTGAAGCTATGCTTCCCATAGTCCAAAATACTATTTGTTCTACTTGCTCTCTATTAAATATCATTATGAGTGAAATTAAAGAAGATAATAAAAAGCTCACAGATACTCCAGCCAGTAGCAGTACATTTGTTGGAATCTTTGTACCAGTTTTAGCTATACTATACACTATTATAGTAGTAAGTATAGCACCGAAAAAGGCAAACACGGTTACAAGGTTCATTCCTAAAAATATAACTTGAAGACCCATAACTATTGCGACAGCGGCTCCTAATGCTGCTCCTGAGGAAATTCCAAGGACATAGGGATCTGCCATAGGATTCTTAAATATAGCTTGAAATGAAGCTCCTACCACAGATAGTCCAGCACCTATAAGTGCAGCCATAAATATTCTTGGAAGTCTTATATTTGTTATGATAAGAACCTGAGTGTTAGAAACATTACTTAAATCTATAAAGGCACCAATAAAAGGGATTTTAGATAAAAGTATTTTCATAGTTTGAATAAAAGTTATATTAGCGACACCTAAAGTGCTAGATAGTATTATTAGCACCAGTAAAATAGCTATAGTTACTAAAAGTAATGTTCTATAGTAAATCCTTTTTTTGTCAAAAGACATTAAAATCCCCCCATTAGGTAATTAAAGACTATTTAAACGCTTCAGGGTGAACAATTTTTGCCATAGCTTCAAGTCCATCAGCTAGTCTTGGTCCCTGTCTATCAAGCATGTTATTATCTATTTCAAATAAATTTCCTTTTTTAATAGCATCTAAATCTTTATAGCCTTTAGCTTCTTGAAGTCTTTTCTTGTAATCGAAATATACGGGACATATAAGCATATCTGGGTTTTTTTCTAATACTTTTTCTACACTATATTTCCAGTTAACAGCATCCTTAGCTATATTGTTACCACCAGCCATAGTTATCATTTTATCTATGAATGTATCTGATCCAGCAGTAAAATCTCCATATGGACCAAAATCTATAACGTAGTAAACTGATGGAGTTTCTTTTCCTGCAACCTTGACTTTAACATCTTCAACTTTTTTCTTCATATTACTTACCACTTCAAAAGCTTTATCATTAGCATTTAAAACTTCACCTAATTTTTCAATGGTGTTATAAGCACCTTCGAAATCTTCCTTTCCATAAAGAACCACTACTTTTACTCCTAAAGCTTCAAGCTTTTCAAGTGTTTCCTTTGGAAAATGAGTTGAGCCTATAACCAAATCAGGTTTCAAGTCTACAATTTTTTCTATATTAGGCTGCTGGAGAGTACCTATGGATTGCACAGACTTTACATCCTTAGGAAAGTCACAGAAATCCGTTCTTCCTATTAATTTATCCATTTTACCTAAATAGTATATTGTTTCAGTAATATTTGGACCTACAGATATTATCTTTTGTGGTTCTTTCTCTATAGTTACGTTTCTACCGGATGAATCTTTAATCGTTAAAGGATATTTAGTTTCTCCTTTTTTTTCTACATTAGCATTTTCTTTAGTACCCTTAGTGTTATTTTTATTGCTATTACATCCAACAAAGGAAAATGCTAAAATAAAGGTTAAAATTACTACGGACAATTTTTTGAACTTAGTGTACATTTAAAAGTTCCTCCTTAATGATATGTATAAATAAAAAACCATTATCTTATTAAGATAATGGAGTTCTTTTAAAGGACTACCATTAGCTTATCCACGTAAGCTAAATGAGCTGTGTTTACAGGCAGGTATCCTGGCTTAGATTCATTGCATATTAACGCCTTCCCCGATTGAGTGGCATAATGCTAATATACTCATCTTTACAGTGGCGGGACCGCAGAAGTATTTAACTTCTTTCCCATTTAATCCATTTGGAACCTATAAATTTTATGTATTAAATTATATCATAATATATGACTAAAAGTTATGTAAAACCTACAATTTTGACTTTGTTTTATGTAGTATTTCCATATAAATTTAATTTTATTATAACCCGAATTGAGTTTAACATTTATAATATTATATGTCAAGATAACAGAATTAAATTCATGAATATGTTTTCATAGAAAGTTTTTTGATAATTATTAATTTAAATTGAGATGTGTACTTGCATTTATTTTTTTACGTTGATAAAATTAACATTAATTAAAAACTCGCATTTTGAAGTTCTGGTAACTTAAAATTGATGACTAGTAAAAGGAGTATATATTATGGAAGCGACAACCATTTATCCAGGCAGTATTGGAGAAATAGTTCAAGGAAGATATAATGGGATAGATGTATTATGTTCATGTCCTATAAATCTTTTCACCGAAGTAAAAGTATGGGAAAGTGAATCTCCACATGTTAAAAATAGATATAGCAAATCCTCTAAGTTTTTAAATAATATACTTGTAGAATGGGGAGAGGAGCAATATATACATACTCTAGATATTCTTATTAAATCCTCTATAACAAGAGGAAAAGGATTTGCTAGCAGTACAGCAGATTTATGCGCACTTTATCACTCCCTAATTAAATTATTTAAAAAGCCTTTTAATCAGGAGGAGCTTATTAGAAATTGTATAGCCATAGAGCCTACAGATAGCATAATATTTAAAGAACTTTGTATATTTGACTATAAAAATGGAATGTATACTGAGGAGCTAGGAAAATATTTGGAGTTTGATATATTGGTATTTGAGGGAAATAAAACAATAAATACTATTGAGTTTAACAATAAAAAATTGCCTCCTCTTAGCAATATAGATGATTTAATTCCTATTTTAAAGGATGGAATTCAGTCTCGTGATATAAAAAAAATTGCTCATTGTTCTACTCAAAGCATTATAAGAAATGAAAAAAGACTGTCCTATGAGATACTTCCTACTATACTTAATATATGTGACGAATTAAATGGATATGGAATAATTGGAGCTCATAGTGGAGATGCTCTAGGAATAATATATGAAAAGGACGTAAATTTAAGTATTTTATCAAAATATAAGGATAAGCTTAAAAATTATAAAACATATTCACTTAAAACTATTAAATTATAAAGCTATTTAAATGCATATAAAATTACTGGGTGTAAAAGATTACATATGGAAGCAAGAAGAATGTAGAAAAAAGAAGAAAAGGGTAGTAAGTTTTATATAAGTAAAGGTAAACTTGTCTTAACAAAAGTTTTATATTTGCTTAATGAGTGCTTTTTCTATAAAATAATATAAATTTAGACGGTATAAACTTTATACAAGTATACAAAAGTTTCGCGGTAATAAATACCACAAAACAGGAATATGCCTTTCGTACCTTGTTTGGATGAGAGGTTTTTTTATTTCAAAACAGGGGGGCTTTTTATGAATATTAATAAAAATACTAAAAACATAATTATCACAGGTTTTGCACTGTTTTCTATGTTTTTTGGAGCAGGTAATTTAATATTTCCACCAACACTTGGATTTATATCAGGAGACAAGTGGATATTTACTATGATAGGTTTTTTACTTACTTGTATAAGTTTGCCGCTATTAGGAATAATAGCAGTGGCTTTATGTGGGGGAAGTACAGAAAAATTTACAAATAAAGTAGGAAATAAATTTGGCAAGTTTCTTTGCTCAATAATAATGCTGTCTATTGGACCATTATTTTGTATTCCAAGAACAGGAGCATCCACTTTTGAATTAGGAGTTCAACCTATGTTTCCAAATGCAAATCCTATAGTAGTATCCATAGTTTTCTTTGCAATAACACTTATTTTAACATTAAATGAAAGTAATGTAGTGGACAGAGTAGGATCGATACTAACACCAGTTTTACTTATATCACTTTTAATTATAATAATAAAAGGTATTTTCTTTCCGATGGGTGAAGCAGTGAGTAATGATATAGTAATGCCTTTTTCAAGAGGATTTACTGAAGGATATCAAACTATGGATGCGCTAGGATCTATAATAATGGCCCAAATGGTAGTAGGAGATTTAATAGTTAAAGGGTATAAAAATAAAAAAGAGCAAGTTTCTATAACAATAAAATCAGGTATAGTTTCAGCAGTATGTTTAGCCATTGTATATGGTGGGCTTTTATATATTGGAGCTACTGCAAGTGGGATATTTGATAAGGATATTTCAAGAACAGCTCTTCTTATAGGAGTAACATCTAACATACTTGGACCTTCAAGTAAAATAATTTTTGGAGCGGCAATTTCCATAGCATGTTTAACAACTGCAATAGGACTTACTGCAACAGCTGGGAATTATTTTAGTAATCTTACTAACGGCAAATTAAGCTATAAACTAGTGGTTACTTTAATATGCATATTTAGCGCATTTATTTCAAATTATGGAGTAGAAACTATAATTAATTTTGCTGTACCAGTACTAGTTACTGCATATCCTGTAGTAATAGTTTTAATAATTATGAACTTATTTAATAATTACATTGAAGATACATACATTTATAAAGGTGCAGTTTATACAACTTTAATTATAAGTCTTGTAAATTCGCTTAATACTTTAAATATAAATATACCTTACGTTACTGATTACATAAATAAATTACCAATGTCTACTCAAGGATTTGGGTGGATAATACCATGTGCGTTAGGGGCTATACTAGGAAGTTTATATAGTAGAAGTAAAAAGGCATCATCCTTGTTAAAAGAAATCGGTCAAGAATCCTGATTTTAAACTTAATTAATATTATAACGAAATTTTAAAGGGATTTGAATTTTTGTCAAGTGGTCAAGACATCACCCTCTCAAGGTGGAGTCGTGGACTCAATTCCTCTAGGAGCTGTAATTAAAAACCCACGGAATATTCCGTGGGTTTTTAATTTTAATAATGTTTAAGGAAATTATTACATTCCTCTTGCATATTATGTATTAATAAGTAATGGGAGGAATGCTTTTTGAAAAAAACCTATGTGTTGGACACCAATGTAATATTGTATTCTCCTGGAGCAATATTTTCCTTTGGCGAGAATGATGTAGTTATACCAGAAGTGGTTCTTGAAGAGTTAGATGCATTTAAAAAAGATAAAAATGACTTAGGTGCAAATGCTCGTCATGCTTCGAGAATTTTAGATAAACTTAGAATAGAGGGGAATTTAAATAAGGGAGTAGTACTTCCCGGAGGAGGAAACCTTAGGGTGGAAATGAATCACCAGGATGCTATAATTCCTCCAACCTGGGATAAAACTAAGCCAGATAATAGAATATTACAGGTGTGTAAGGGATTACAGGAAGCTGGAGAAGATGTATGTTTAATTACAAAAGATATATTTGAAAGAATAAAGGCAGACTCTGCCAATATAGATGTAGAAGATTTTCACGAAAAGGTAGTTCCAGAAAATGACAACCAATACACAGGAAGAATAGAGTTATATGCATCTTCATTAAAAATAGATGATTTTTATGCAAAAAAAATCCTAGATATAAAGGATGTTTTTTATTATAGAAAGGAAACAAATGAGTATGTTGAACCTTGTCTTTATAATAATCAGTTTATACTGATACATTCACTAGAAAATCCAAGACAATCTGCGGTAGGAAGATATAATGGAAAATCTATAGTTCCGTTATATTATAAAGATAAAACACCTCTTGGAATAGTCCCAAGAAATTTAGGTCAAAGATTTATGTTAGAAGCATTATACACTGATGCAGATAAGGCTCCACTAGTTATAGTGAAGGGACCTGCAGGTACAGCAAAGACACTATTTTCTTTAGCTGTAGGACTTGATAAGGTAATTGAGGAACAAACAAAGCAATATAGGAGAGTACTAGTTTGTAGGCCTAATGTTACCATGGATGAAGAAATTGGATTCTTACCGGGGACAGAACAGGAAAAAATATCACCTTTCATGAGACCTATATTTGACAATTTAGAGATATTAGTGGATTCAAATGAAAAGGAAAGATATAAAAATGAAAGTGAGCTTACTGATAAAATAAGAGAGCTATTTGATAGAAGAATAATTACAACAGAAGCTGTTGCATATTTAAGAGGTAGATCTATAGTTAAGAATTGGATGATCATTGATGAGGCGCAAAACCTAACCCCTAAACAGGTAAAATCTATTATAACTCGTGTTGGAGAAGGCACGAAGCTTATATTAATAGGAGATCCTGAACAAATAGACCAACCATTCTTAGACTCAAGATCAAATGGATTATGCTATGCTTCAGAAAATATGAAAGGAAGCGAACTTTGTTATCAAGTTACTTTAAAGCATGATGAATGTGAAAGGTCACCACTCGCATATGAGGCAGCTAAGAGGCTTTAGTTATAACTAACATCCTATTTAGGTTGTTTAAAAAGGCTGTATATTGCAGCCTTTTTAAAATTATATAATTTAAACGTCTTATTTAAGTAGCTTAAAAACTGCTTTTACCATTAAATAATAAATAAATGCATTAATTTCTATTTAAAAATATCAAAATTTATTGTACAATAAAAACTGTATGTATTTATTAAGAAAGGAACGATAAGCGTATGGGAAAAAAGAAAAAGGTTAAGAAGAAAAAAAGACTTTCACTTAAGGTGTTTTTCTTGTTCTTAATTTTTGAATTTGCATTTTCAGCAGCAACAGGACCTTTTATAGTGTTTTATGGACCCTTTAAGAATGTAAAAAAGACTATAGTAGGGGCAGCTATGAGTACATTAAGTCATCAATATATAGCTACCACTTTTCTATCAGATCAAAAAATTAAGGATATATTAAAAGATGATGTAATAGAAGAAATAAATCAAAATGAGGATGTAGAAGATTTAGATTTTGAAAATAGCCATGATTCAAATATAGAAAGATATAATATAGAGGGTAAAAAATTTAAAGGATCTATGCTTGTAGTTCATGATCCTACTAGAGTAAAGGTTGGATACAGTAGTAGAATTCCTAAATCAGGAGAGCTTACTAGCCAAATAGCAAAGGCTAACAATGCAGTTGCTGCTGTAAACGGTGGAGGCTTTGTGGATCAAAGTAATGATGGAAATTGGACAGGAACTGGTGGACAACCTGTAGGGATATTAATGAGCAATGGAAAAATGATTCATAACGATATTACTAATCGTGAAGCGAAAAATGATACAGTAGCTATTACTTCTAGGGGAGTGCTATTAGTTGGGAAATATACTTTAAATGAATTAGAACAGTTAAAAACAACTGAAGCAATGACCTTTGGACCAGCATTAGTAGTAAATGGACAACCTACTATTAAAAATGGTGATGGAGGACAAGGAATTGCTCCAAGAACAGCAATTGGACAAAGAAAAGATGGAGCAATACTGCTTTTGGTAATTGATGGAAGGCAAGTTTCTAGTATAGGGGCGACTTTAAGAGATGTACAAGATATCATGTTAGAATATGAAGCTTATAATGCTACTAATTTAGATGGAGGCTCTTCTTCTACTATGTATTATGATGAAGAAGTCATAAATAATCCTTGTGATCCATTAGGAGAAAGATCCGTTCCTTCTATCATATATGTTACACCTTAGAAAGGAAGATGTTATGAGCGCTTTGAAAAGAATAATAGGTTGGATAATGATTTCGCTTATAGTTCAATTTGCAGGATTGTTTTATATAGATAATATCTATTTAGCTAACAATGCACCTGTAAAAGTGAAGAAAATAGAAGATAAATCAAGTAATAAGGCAAAGGATGCAGAGGTAGCTATACCAGAAAATGCACAAAATATTAGCATGTCTTTTGATGGTAAGTACGCAGCTTACTATGATGAAGATATCTTAAAAGTTGTAAGTACTAAAACCGGTGAAAAAAAAGATATATATTTTCAAGAAGGAGTTAAGGTATCCTATTATAAATGGATTTCTGATAGAAATAGAATGCTTATAGCAGAAAAACATTCTACTAAAAATGGAATGGCACTTAGGCTTTCATATTATGATATAGACAAGGATACTAAAGAAGAAATAAAGGATCTTACCTGGGCAGATACCGAATCAGAGGTGGAATCCATTGAAATTTCTACTCTTACTAATGTAATATATGTTAAAGTATCAAGAGGAAGCGGAAGAAGCAGTCTTTATTGGATAAATATAATGAAAGATATGAAGAAACCATATACTAATGATTATTTTATAGGGGATATTCGTATATTAAATTATGAAGATAAACTTCTATATGAAGGAAAAACATATAATAGAATATATGCTACAAATGTAAATAATTCCATTAAAGTTGACGGAGTACAGGTACCGAAGCTTTTAGGGGTGGATGAAGAAGATAATATATATATAGGCTCAGAGGAAAATGGAAATATAGTTAAGGTGTACTATGGAAACATAGAGAAACCTACATCTGAATGGAAAACTGTTGAGCTTACTGAAACGATTGACAAAGATGATATATATATATCTAAAAAAGGACAAATATTTTTAAATGACAATTTGAAGGGTATAATAAAAGAAGCATCTACAGGAAAACAAACGGCCTATAAAGGTACATTTCTTCAAATATATGATGACGGAGTTGCATCAATTAGTGAAGGAAAGCTTCAAAAAACTGAGTTAAAATAAAATTTTTTCTAGTCATTAATGAACATTAATTATCTAATAAATAAATTCCGGATCTTTCCGGAATTTATTTATTTATTCAGATAGGTTTCTTTATGATATAATATAAAATTAAGACAATAAATATATAAATTGAAATGTGGTAATTTATAAGGAGAACATAGATTTTTATAAATTATAAAGGAAAGGATGACGACTTTGGGCATAGATTTAATGGGTAAAATATTAATGATACCAGCTATACTTATAGCATTTACATTTCATGAATACGCTCATGCATATGTAGCAGATAAATTGGGGGACAAAACCCCTAAGTTTCAAGGAAGACTTACTTTAAACCCAATAGCGCATATAGATCCTATAGGATTTATAGCCATACTTATAGCAGGTATTGGGTGGGCAAAACCTGTAGAAGTGAACCCAAGGGCTTTTAAGAATTATTATAATGATGATTTAAAAGTTTCTATAGCAGGCCCTTTAGCAAATATTTTAGCAGCAGTTATATCAGCAGCGGCAATGTTCTTAATTTACAAGATTGGGGATGTATTTCCCATAAGTAGTAGAGATGTGTTATATATATTGATTAGAATATTTAATACATCTGTATATATAAATTGCATATTGGCAATATTTAATTTAATACCAATACCAGGACTAGATGGTTTTCATGTTATAAGGGATATTTGGCCATCAGTATTTTATAAATATTCAGATGTATTGTATAGATATCAGTTTGTAATATTCCTATTATTTATAATGACTCCTATTTCAAGAATATTGGTTTCAGGGCCAGCAGGTATGATATATGGGCTTATAATGACTATGTTTAATTTGTAAAATATAAATGTATTATGATTTATAGTTTGGAGGTAACAGTATGAGACTTAGAAAAAAGTGGTGGGCACGTCCAGAAATGGAAGCATCACCTTTAGTAATAACAAATCCACGTGAGTATAAGGGAAAGTGGAAAGAAGAATTTAAAAATGATAATCCTGTGCATTTGGAATTGGGCTGCGGTAGAGGAGGATTTATTGCTCAAAAGGCAGTACAAAACCCAGATGTAAATTATATTGCTGTAGATTTAAAGGATGAAGTACTTATATATGTTTTAAAGAAAATTGAAGAACTGGAGATCACAAACGTAAGAATAGTTCCACTAAATATAATGTTTATAAGTGAGGTATTTGATAAGGATGAAATTGAAAAGATATATATAAACTTTTGTAATCCATGGCCTAAGGAAAGACATAATAAAAGAAGACTTACTCATACTAGGTTTTTGGCGGAATATAAAAATTTCCTTAAAGCAGGAAGTGAGATTTGGTTTAAAACTGATGACACAGATCTATTTAATGCTTCACAGGAGTACTTTAAGGAAAGCGGATTTGCAATTAATTATTTAACTTATGATTTACATGAATCTGACTTTGATAAAAATATAATGACTGAATATGAAAAGAAATTCACTCAGCTTGGCATGAAGACTATGTTTTTAATTGGAAGGCTATAGATTTATATAAAAATTTATAAAATGATAACCCCAGAGCTTTTGCCTTGGGGTTTATCTTTATGTTGTATATAGTAAAAGTTCCTTAAATAAAGCACTAACAACGTTAGACCAATTTTGGCTTTGAGCATATTTTTTATTTACCCAATAAAAAGCATCTGTGTTTGCTGGCTTATTTTTACACAAATTCAAAACTGTTCTAGCAGCAATTCTTGAAGTATCTTTTATGTTTGTATTATAATGTTGCCAACTATAAAATACATTATATGGGTTGTTAGCTATTGTATATGCCTGCTTATTAGTTTTAGGTACAAAGGATTGCTCTACACCTGTTATAGCGAACAGTATCAACGGGTTTAAATTAAACTCTTCTGCAGTAGATAATATGGTAGAAAAATAAGGTTCCTCTGCAAGTAATGAGTTTCTACCTACTAAGTATTTACGTAATCTAGCTGTGTTTACATCATGATAAGCAAAGTACGTAGGAATTCCTGAAGCTTGATTTTGAGCATTGAGATATGAGCTCACTGATTGATTTCCCCTTGATAGTTGTTTTGATGAAGTTTTTTTTACATCATTTTTTGATGGGGTCACTACACAATTATAACTATCAGAAACTCTTTTGTAGGCACCTAATGATAGCCATGTCACATTTTGATTTTTAATATTTAATGATAATTTACTTTTAATAAAAAGTTCATTTAAATTTTCTAAGTTGAAGCCTGATGCAAAGAAAATAGATACAATAAGCGCTGAAATAATATAAGTCTTTAAAATGCTCTTAATGTACTTACTCGGTTTACATTTCATATAATCACCTATACCTTATAATAATTTATTTGTATGATTTAAGGAAATTTATAAATTTAACAATTTGCAAAAATCTTTGATTTTGCTACAAATCATTTACCTCAATTTCTTTGGAGCATTTCCTTAAAAATCAATACGGACTAATTTACTTTAGATGGATACAGGTGAAATTATACCCACTTTTTATTTTTATAAACATAAAACTTAAAAAAATTAATAAACTTTGAAATCAGTAGCTTGTAGAATGGATTCTTAAATAATTTTAGGAAGGCAGGAAATACTATAAAAAGGAGGTGGTAAGTTATGAATAAAGATAATAATCAAGCTAATAGCATAGTAGCAGTAGGAAAAGATGACGATAATGAAATAGTAAGCTATAAATTAGACAATGGAGAAATTCTTTCAAGAGAACAAGCTATATCAATGGCAAAGGAAGGGGGAATAAAAGGTGTGTCTGTTTCGACATCAAGAAAGGGAGAAGAATATTTAAGAAGTCTTCCAGATGATGATGAAAGTAATAATTTAAAGAATTTGCCAAGTATAGAATAATAAATAAAGCCATTCTAGAGCTTATTTAATGACTTCTACTATGAAAAGCTTATACAGTTCATCATTAAAAAGCCCTTCATGTGAGCTGCTAAAGGAAGGGCTTTCGATTTGGCCAAAACTCTTAAAAATATCAAGTAGTTGTAGATGATATTTTAATGTTAAACATAAAGTATGGGTTCTGCATTGTAGAAAGTATTGAATAGGCCTTAGAGCTTCTTTGCACAGCAACCAGCTTCCTTAAATGCAGAACTCATGCAGAGTTTTAACATAAAAGATGTCCTAATATTTTTACTTAGCGTTCTTAGCAGCTTCTAATATCTTATCGTGGTTTGGTTGTTCAGTTATTTCCTCAACATATTCAGCATAAACTACTTTGTTATTGCTATCGATGACAAAAGCAGCTCTTGTAAGAAGCCCTAATTCTACAACATAAGTACCATAGTTCTCGCCAACCATTCTATCTTTATAATCGGATAATGTAATTACATTTTCAATTCCATGAGCTGCACACCATCTAGCCTGAGCAAAAGGTAAATCCATAGAAATTGTGTATATAGTTACATTAGGAATAGAGGTTGCCTTGTTATTAAAAGTTCGTGTTTCAAGGTCACAAGTAGGAGTATCTATAGAAGGTACTGTAAGGAGTATTCTAACTCCCTTTGTATCTTTTAATGATATAGGAGTTAAGTTATTATCAATAGCTGTAAAATCAGGAGCAGAATCACCAACTTTTACTTCGGATCCCTTAAGAGTAACAGGTTTATTTTGAAATTTAATGTTCATTTAAATACCTCCTAGTTAATTAATATTATGTAATAATTGCTATTATTAAATATATAATAGCACTAAGTTTGAAAAAAATCAAATGTTTATGGGTAAATGTTTTAATAAATTTATAAGCACAACGTTAATAGTTTATTACTTTTTTATCAAAGTATTCTCTTTAAGAAAATAACTTATATTAGTTTAACTTTAAAATTGAACTTTCATACTTTATAATAAAAATAAGTAATGGATTTTTAAATAATAGATAATAATTTAACTCGTGAGATTTCTTGGGATAAGTAAATCTTATTAAGTGAGACTAATTATTATTTTAAAGGATTGGTGAACAAGGTGGATTTAAATTTAAATGGAAAAGTAGTTTTGATTACTGGAGGAACAAGAGGAATAGGAAAAGGAATAGCTTTAGAATTTGCTAAGGCAGGAGCAATTCTTGCTTTGAATTATAGAAGTAATCATAAAGAAGCTAAAGCCACATTGGAGGAAATAAAGGCTTTAGGATGTTATGCAAGGATATTTAATTGGGATGTTGGATCTTATAAAGATAGTGAGGAAAATATAAATAAAATAATAAAGGAATATGGTAAAATTGATGTACTTATAAACAATGCTGGTATTTCAAAAGTTAACTTATTTATGGATAGCAGTGAAGATGATTGGGATGATATAATGAATACTAATTTAAAGGGAATATTTAATTGTTGTCGTCAAGTAGTGCCGCATATGGTTAGTAATCAAATAGGTTCTATTATAAACATATCTTCTATGTGGGGAAATGTAGGGGCATCTTGTGAGGTTATATATTCTGCATCAAAGGGTGGAATTAATGCATTTACAAAAGCACTTGCAAAGGAACTAGGACCCAGCGGTATAAGAGTAAATGCCATATCTCCTGGGGTTATAAATACCTGTATGAATAATTGGCTTTCAGATGAGGAAAAAGAAGGGTTAGTAGAAGAAATACCCTTATGTAAATTTGGGGAATGTGAAGATATAGGAAATACTGCAGTATTTTTAGCAAGTGATTACTCAAAATATATAACAGGGCAAATAATTACTGTAGATGGGGGAATGTTATAATATCAATATAAATTATAATATTCTAACAATAAAAACAATTGCACTAAAAATATAAAAATACTTAATGATATAGTGTATAGTGTGTTTTGTATAGTATATTTCATACAACATATCTTGTGCGTTATATATTATATAGTATATATTATATAGTATATATTATATAGTATATATTATATAAGGTATAAGATATGTTTTTAACAAACAATAGCAACATTTTATATTGACATTCAAAAAAATATTGATATAATATTATTGAAGCAATCGTTTACTATAAAATTTACATATTACATATAATAAAATAACCGTAGAACGAAAAAATGTATTACATAATCTATTAAAATTTACCTAAAAACCAATGCTAAAGGCATTTTTAGAAAGAATTTATATTGATACGGTAATCGTTTTCTAATAGAAACAGGTTAGGAGGTACAAATATGTTAAAAACTAAGTGTTTAAATCCACAATTAATAAATGCTTTAGCTCATTGCGGACATGGTGATAAGATTTTAATATGCGATGGGAATTATCCAGTAGATTCTTGCACTAATGGGATAACAGAAAAGGTTTATTTACAACTTACACATGGTATTCCAACAGTTACTGATGTGCTAAAGGTGTTAGCTGATACCATAAATATTGAGAAGGCACAGGTAATGACACCAGGCGAAGGGGACGAACCATCTATATTCAGTGAATTTAGAGGAATATTAAATAATGAAATTGAACTAGATAAATTGGGAAGATTTGAGTTTTATGATGAATCAAAGAAGCCTAACATAAGACTTGCAATAGCAACTGGAGAGCAAAGGGTATTTGCTAATATACTATTAACAGTTGGAGTTGTATAATTAAAATTTTTAATTATATGGAGGGTATCGTGAGTAAAATAACTATTAAAGAAGTTGCAGAAAGAGCAAATGTTTCCACAGCCACTGTATCTAGGGTTTTAAATAATAATTATCCTGTAAGCGATGAGGTAAGGGATAAAGTTTTAAAAGTAGTTTCAGAGTTGAACTATCAGCCCAATGGTATAGCAAGAAGCCTTAAAAATAATAAGACAAACCTTATTGGTATTATCGTTGCAGATATATCAAACCCATTCTTTATGAAGGTGGGAAGAGGAATTGAAAGTATAGTTTCTAAAGAGGGATATAATCTTATTTTCTGTAGTACAGATGAATCTCCAGATAAAGAAAAGAAACTGTTAAATATGATGGCTGAAAAAATGGTAGATGGAATAATAATATCACCATGTAGTATTGATACAGTAACAGTAAAAAATATAATGGCAACAGGAGTTAAGGTAGTACTAGTTGATAGAAAGTTTGATGATGTCACTGTGGACTATATTGCCACAGATAACTTTAATGGGTCATTTTTACTTACAGAAAGTTTAATTAAAAAAGGACACAAGGATATTGCTATAATAAATGGTCACTTAGATGTAAGTACTGCAGAGGAAAGATTTAATGGGTATAAAGCTGCTATGGATAGGTATGGCCTTGAAATAGATAAGGACTTTATATTATCAGGTAACTACAGTACTGACATTGCATTTGATGAAACTATGAAGTTAATTAAAAGAGGGAAGCTTCCAACTGCGATGCTTGCAGCTAATAATAGTATGGCAGAGGGAGTAATGAAAGTCTTCAAAAGTGAAAAAATAAGAATTCCAGAAGATATATCACTGGTGTCCTTTGGAGAAATAACTAATCAGGAATTTATAGAGCCAAAGATCACATGTATAAAACAAAACCCTATTTTAATGGGCCAAAAATCAGGAGAAGTAATTTTAGATAAGCTAAAAGGCAAAAGCAGTCATAATAATTTTAAGGAAATAGTGTTAGTTAATGAATTTTGTGAAGGAAATTCTATTAAATCCCTAATATAAATTAATTTATTTAAACTGTTAGCATATGATTTATCCTATTTTAATAGGATAAGCATTCATTTATAGTAATGGTTTACTATACTTTAAAGAGGTGAGTTTATGGATTCAAATGTAGTGCTTTTAATGGAAAACATAGATAAAAGTTTTCCAGGAGTAAAGGCTTTAAAAAATGCAAGCTTGGAACTAAGAAAAGGGGAAGTACACGTTCTTCTAGGAGAAAATGGTGCTGGTAAATCTACATTAATGAAGATTTTAGGTGGAGTTTACACAAAGGATTCAGGAAAGATATATTTAGAGGGCAAAGAAACAGAAATAAGTGGAGTTAAAGATGCTAAGGCAAAAGGAATATCAATAATATTTCAGGAGTTAAATTTAATAGATCACTTAACAGTAGCTGAAAATATTTTTATTGGAAATGAATACTTACAAAGTAAACAGCTTAAAGTTGTGGATTATAAGACAATGAATAAGAAAACTCAAGAAATATTAAAAGAACTTGATATAGATGTAAAACCAAATGAATTAGTAAAGAACTTAAGTATTGGACAAAAGCAGATGATTGAAATTGCAAAATCAGTTTCCTTTGATGCAAAGATAATAGTTATGGATGAACCTACTTCATCTTTAACTGATAAAGAGTGTGAAAAGCTATTTCAAATTGTAAATAAGTTAAAGAAACAAGGAGTTGCAATAGTTTATATTTCTCATAAGCTTGAAGAGTTTAAGTATATTGTTGATAGAATTACAATAATGAGAGATGGAGAATACGTAAAGACTGTAGATTTTAAAACTACAACAGAAGATGAATTAGTAAAACTAATGATAGGAAGAGATCTTGGAGATAGATTCAGTAATGAATATGTTGAAAAGGGAGAGGTTGCATTTAAAATCGAAAATATAACTTCTGATAAGGTTAGAGATGTTTCATTTGAAGTTAGAGCAGGAGAAATAGTTGGATTATATGGTCTTATGGGTAGCGGAAGAACTGAAACTGCAATGGCTGTAGTTGGATATGACAAGATAAAATCCGGTAAGGTATACATTGAAAACAAAGAAGTAAAAATTAAGCAGCCAAAGGATGCAGTTAATGCAGGAATAGCTTATGTAAGTGAGGACAGAAGAAATCTTGGAGTGGTAGTTGGATTTAGTGTAGCTCAAAATATTAATTTATCAAGTATGGACAAGGTTTCTAGCAGTGGAATAATTAATGAAAATGAAGAAAAAGAAGCGGCTAATAGATTTGTAAAAAGCTTATCAATAAAGACTCCAAATGTTTTTCAAAAGGTAAAAAATTTAAGTGGTGGAAACCAACAGAAGGTTGCAATAGCTAAATGGCTTCAAAGAGATAGTAAAGTTTATATATTTGATGAACCAACAAGAGGTATAGATATTGGTTCTAAAGCTGAGATATATAAATTAATAAAGGATTTGGCGAAAAATGGACATGCAATAATTGTTATATCTTCGGAAATGCCTGAAATCATAGGACTTTCAGATAGAGTAGTTGTTATGAATAATGGAAGGGTTACAGGCACAGTTGAAAAAGATGTTCAAGACAAAAAAGGCGTAGAAGAAAAAATAATGAAATATGCAATAGCAAAGTAGTAGGAGGGGAAAACATGGCAGAATTAACCGCGCAGAAAAATAACAAGTCTAAAAAAAGCGAATTTATACAAAAATTCAGTACAATTTTAATTTTAGTAGTACTTATGATAGCTATATCAATAATGAAACCTGTATTTATGACAACAAATAATCTTATGACAATACTTTTACAGACAGCTGTTATTGCAGTTATAGCTATAGGTGAAACTTTAGTAATAATAACATCTGGTATAGACCTTTCAGTAGGATCCTTAGTTGCAATAGCAGGGGTTGCTGCTGCTACATTTATGACAGGTGGTATGAGTGTACTTTTAGCTTGTATACTTGGGGTGCTAATAAGTACAGCTTGTGGTGTTATAAGTGGATTTGTAATTACTAAAGGACATATTCCAGAGTTTATAGTAACACTTGGTATGATGAGTATTGTTAGAGGTGCAGCATTAGTTATTACAGAAGGACTTCCTGTTTCAGGACTACCAAACTCATTTCAGACTATAGGTGCTGGAAAGGTTTTTGGAGTTATTCCAGTTCCAGCAATAATAATGATTGTGCTTGCAGTAATTTTTGCTTTCATACTAAGAAAAACACTTTTAGGAAGATATACCTATGCTATAGGAAGCAATGAAGAAGCTACAAAGCTTTCAGGTATAAACACAGATAGAATTAAAATAACAATTTATGGACTTAGCGGATTACTTTCAGGAATTGCAGGAATACTGCTTACATCAAGACTTATATCAGCTCAGCCAACAGCAGGTACTGGTTATGAACTAGATGCTATAGCTGCAACCGTTATTGGGGGAGCAAGTCTTGCAGGTGGAGAAGGAAGCATATCTGGTGCTATAATAGGTGCTTTAATAATGGGAGTACTTAGAAACGGACTTAATCTTTTAAATGTTTCAGCATTTTGGCAGCAAATAATCATAGGAGCTATAATTATAGCTGCAGTTTATGGAGATAAGTTAAAAAATAAAAAAATAAGTTAAGCTAGATTTTAAAATTAAAAATATAAAAAATTAATGAACTTTAGGAGGGTATTTTATGTTAAAGAAAAGATTAGCATTATTATCAATGTCAGTTGTATTAGCATTAGGCGCTTTTGCTGGATGTGGACAAAAATCAGAAACAGGCACTAAGTCCGGAAAGAAAACTATTGCATTAATAGTTAAATCAACAGACTCAGAATACTGGCTTACTGTAAAAGCTGGAGCAGAAAAGGCTGCTAAGGAAGCAGGGGTAGATATAATATTTAAGGGACCTGCTACAGAACAGGATATTCAAGGACAAATAAATATAGTTGAAGATGCTATAAATCAAAAGGTTGATGGAATAGTACTTGCAGCAAGTGATACAAAAGCACTTATTCAGCCAGCTGAAAAAGCAATAGATGCAAAAATTCCTCTAGTAACTGTTGACTCAGGGGCAGATTCTTCTAAAATAGCAAGCTTTATAGCAACGGATAACGAAGCTGCAGCAGCTCAAGGTGCTGATGTGCTTGCAAAACTTATTGGAGAATCAGGTAAGGTTGGAATAGTAAACTTTGTACCAGGAGTTTCAACAGCTGTTCAAAGAGAAAAGGGATTTAGAGATGGAATGGCTAAACATAAAGGAATACAATTATTACAAACACAGTATTCACAAAGTGACAAGGCAAAAGCAATGGCTATAACTGAAGATATTTTAACTGCTAACCCAGATGTAAAAGCAATTTTTGCGGCTAACAACCGTTCAGCACTAGGGGTTGCACAAGCTCTTAAAGGAAAAGGCGTCGCTGGTAAGGTAAAAGTTGTAGCTTTCGATGCTGACCCAGATGAAATCAAAGGTCTTGAAGATGGTTCAATAACAGCTCTTATAGTACAAAATCCTTTCAAAATGGGAGAAGAAGGAGTTAAAAATGTTTTAGCTCTTATGGAAGGAAAGACGGTTGAAAAGAGAATAGATACAGGTGTTACAATAGTTACAAAAGAAAACATGAATGATCCAGAAGTTAAAAAAGTTTTATATCCAGAAACAAATAAATAATAAGTTAATAAGATAATAAGGACTTAATAAGTCCTTATTATCCTTATTTAACTATGAAGTAGGGAGGGGATTGGTTTTTATGAATCAAGATATATTATCTACAATAAAAAAAGTTATGGAAGAAGAAATAGAGGCAATAAAAAAGGTTTACGAAAATTTAGATGAAGCTCATGTGAAGGCAGTAGAATTAATTCAAAATTGTACTGGTAAAGTTGTTTTTACAGGAGTAGGTAAATCAGGACATATAGGTAAAAAACTTGCAGCAACCTTTGCAAGTACAGGAACCCCAACTTTCTTTGTACATTCAACAGAAGCTCTTCATGGAGATCTTGGAATGATAGAAGAAAGAGATGTGGTTATTGCTATATCAAATAGCGGAGAAACAAAAGAAGTACTGTCTATACTTCCATCTATAAAGTATATCGGTGCTAAATTAATATCTATTACAGGAAACAAAGAATCTACCCTTGCAAAGGAAAGTGATGTACCTCTTGAGGCAAAGATTTCTCATGAAGCTGATCCGTTAAACCTTGCTCCAACAAGCAGCTCTACAGTAGCTTTAGTACTCGGAGATGCAATTGCAATAACACTTTCTCAGCTTAAAGGATTTAAGAGAGAAAACTTTGGGGTATATCATCCAGGTGGAAGTCTTGGAAAGCAATTATTTGAAGAAATGAAAAACCTCGAAAAAGGGGAGAAGTAGTGTGAAAAAGATATTAGTAATAGGAAGTTTTACCATGGATTTGGTGGCTCTAACTCCAAGAGCACCAATGGAAGGTGAAACTATTATAGGAACTTCATTTCAGCAGTTTACAGGAGGAAAGGGAGCTAATCAAGCAGTAGCTGCAGCAAGACTTGGTGCAGATGTTACAATGTTTGGAAAGCTAGGACGTGATAGCTTTGGAGAAGCTCATATAGAAACCTTAAAAAGAGAAGGTGTAAATTATGAGCATATATTATTTGATGAAAATGAAAGCTCCGGAGTTGGACATATAACTTTAGAGGCAAATGGAAACAATAGGATAATAGTTATTCCAGGTACGAATCATAAAGTAACTCCTGAAGATGTTAAAAATATTGAAGAGCAAATAAAGAGTTCAGATATAATAATGCTTCAGCTTGAAATTCCTTTTGATACTGTATATAAATCCATTGAACTTGCACATAAACATAATAAAACAATAATTTTAAATCCAGCACCAGCTGTAAAGTTAAGAGAAGAGTATATAAAGTTAGTTGACTATATAGTTCCTAATGAAACTGAAGCAGCTTTGCTTACTGGCATTGAAGTAAATACCATTGAAACTGCTAGAGAGGCAGGTAGAAAACTTTTAGATTTAGGTTGTAAAAATGTTATAATCACTCTAGGATCTAAAGGAGTATTACTTATAAATGATAAGGAAGAAATATTTAAGGAATCCTTCAAAGTTAAGCCAGTTGATACAACAGCTGCTGGAGATTCATTTATAGGTGCATTTGCATATTCCTTATCTCATGGAGTAGAACATTCTAGGGCTTTAGAATATGCATGTGCAGTAGGTGCTATAACAGTTACTAAAATGGGTGCTCAGCCATCACTCCCTAATTCCTTAGAAGTTGAGGAATTTATAAAAGAAAGACAAATAGGAAAAGTTAATTAAGCCAAATAAAAACTCACATTGGTAAATGTGAGTTTTTATTTCAGATAATATGTAGTAAAATAAAGGGAAACCAGTGCCACCCACGTGGCAAGTGGCAAGTTGCATATTTAAAGTATAGGAGTGATTATTATATGGATAATATATGGCTTAATGTGAAAAACGGCACGGATATTAGGGGAGTGGCAGTTAAAAATGAGGATAGACCTGTAAATCTTACAGAAGAAATGGTTAAAAGCATTGCAAAAGCATTTGTAGTTTTAATATCTAAAAAGAAAAATAAAAACTTAAAGGAATTAAAGCTATCAATAGGAATGGATTCTAGAATAACTAGCGAAAAACTAAAAGAAATATTAATGACAGAAATTAAGGCTTTAGGATGTACTGTATATGACTTAGGCATGTGTTCAACTCCTGCAATGTTCATGAGCACAGTGATTGAAGGATATAAATTTGATGGAGCTATAGAAATCACAGCAAGTCATCTGCCATATTACTATAATGGATTTAAATTTTTTACAGATAAAGGCGGATTTGAAAGCAGAGATGTTACTGAATTACTTGAAATAGCAGAGCAGGGCGATTTTCCACAAGCTAGCTTAAGTGGGGAAGTTATAACTGTTGATTTTATGGAAGTTTACAGTCAGTTTTTAAGAAACAAAATAACTGATGGTATAAATGATAATAAAAACAAATTAAAACCACTTGAAGGTTTTAAAATAGTAGTTGATGCAGGTAATGGAGTGGGAGGATTCTTTGCAGAAAGAATTTTAAGCAAACTGGGAGCAGATATTTCAGGAAGTCAATTTCTTGAGCCCGATGGAACTTTTCCAAATCACATACCAAATCCAGAAAATAAGCAGGCAATGGAAGCTATTAGAGAAGCTACATTAAAAAATGGTGCTGATCTTGGAATTATTTTTGATACAGATGTGGATAGAGCAGCTATAGTTGATAATAAAGGTAGCGAAATAAATAGAAATTTAATTATTGCATTATCCTCTGCAATTGTCCTTGAAGAGCATCCAGGTTCTATAGTAGTTACAGATTCTGTCACAAGCAATGGTGTTAAAAAGTTCATAGAAGCTAGAGGCGGACTTCATCATAGATTCAAAAGAGGATATAAAAATGTTATCAATGAAGCCATAAGATTTAATAAAGAAGGTAAAGAATCTCATCTTGCCATTGAAACCTCTGGTCACGCTGCATTAAAAGAAAATTACTTCTTAGATGATGGAGCATATTTAGTGGCTAAAATACTTATAAAAATGGCGAAACTTAGAAATGAAGGTGGGAAAACACTATCAGATTTAATTGCAGACCTTGAAGTGCCTTATGAAAGCATAGAAAAGAGAATTAAGATTAACTCTGAGGACTTTAAAAACTATGGATTGTCTGTTTTAGAAGATTTAAAGGAATATATTAATCAGGTTTCAGGATGGAGTATAGAGCCTAACAATTATGAAGGTGTAAGGGTAAATTGTGATAGGGAAAATGGTAATGGATGGTTTTTATTAAGATTATCTCTTCACGAGCCTGTTATGCCGTTAAATATAGAGTCAGATGAAGAAGGCGGCGTCAACAAGATAATTACTAAGCTTACTGAGTTCTTAAAGAAATATAATAAATTAACTATATAGTTTTCAATAGAAATTATTTTAAGAAATAAAACTTAAATATTTAAGCACAAAGGAGAAATTTAAATGAAACTAAGATGGGGCATTATTGGTGCAAGTGGTATATCTGACGAATGTACCATACCTGGAATATTAAAGTCAAATAACTCTGAAGTTGTGGCTGTAATGAGCAGAACTATGGAGAAGGCTGAGAAAATTAGACAAAAGTATAATGTAAAAAAGGCTTATTCAAATATAGATGATTTATTACAGGATGAGGAAGTTGATGTGGTATATATAGCAACTCCTGTTTTTGATCATAAGGATAGCGTTATTAAGTCTGCAAAGGCTAAGAAACATATTTTTCTTGAAAAACCTATGGGACTAAATCCAGAAGAATGTGAAGAAATGATTCAGGTTTGCAAAGAAAATGGTGTTAAATTAGGTCTTGCATTTATGATGAGATTTGGAGATTACCATGTAAAAGTTAAAAGACTATTAGAAGAAAAAATAATTGGTGATGTTATTAATACAAGAATACAATACAGCTGGTGGTATCCAGATGATAATGTTTGGAGACTTGACCCAAAACTTAGCGGTGGTGGAACAGTAGTAGATTTAGGAAGTCATTGTATTGACTTAATACAGTACTTACTTGGAACTAAAATTAAAACTGTAGCTGCTATGATTGGAACAAAGACTTTTAGCTATGAAGTTGAAGATTCTGCACAAATAATGTGTGAAATGGAAAATGGGGTATTTGGAGCATTTAACTTTCATTTCAATATTCCAAACAGTATATCAAACAATACTATGGAAATTTATGGAACTAAGGGCTCTATAGTTTGTTATGATACTATAGGAAGAGAAGATGTAGGAAGAGTTGTTATAAAACTTGCAGGAGAAAATGGATTAACAGACTTTGCAGATTACTCTTCAGAAGAATTATCAGTAGAGCCTGTTGATAGATATACAAAGGAAGTTGAAGCTTTTTCAAATGCAGTTATAAATAATAAAGAAATCCTAGTTGCAGGTGAAGATGGACTAAACGTGGTGAAGATAGCTTCAGCAATTTATAAATCTGCTAAAGATAAGACATTTGAAGAAATTAAGTAGCATATTAAATTAACTTAGGAGTTTTAAATTATGAAAGATTATAAAAAAATATTAGAGGTTATAGATGAACAGGAAAGCAGACTAGTATTTTCTGAGTTTACTAGTGAAACTGCTCTTAAAATAGGTTTAACTATAATAGAAAATGCAAAGAAAGAAAACAAAGTAATCACTATAGATATAACAAAAAATGGTCATCAATTATTTCACTATTCCTTTGATGGTACTTCCCCAGATAATGATCAGTGGGTAGCAAAAAAGAATAGAGTAGTAAATAGATTTTTTAAAAGCTCATTATATATACAAGCGCTTTTAAAGCATGAAGAAAAATCTATAGAGGAAAAGTATCATATAAGTTCCTTTGACTACTGTCCATATGGAGGAGCATTTCCTATAATAATAAAAAATGTAGGAGTAGTTGGAACCATAACTGTATCAGGATTAACTGAAGAAGAAGACCATGATATGGTGGTAAGAGCAATAGAAAGTGCCACCTAAGTATCAAATGAGATTTTAGACATTAGCACATTAAAAAATACCTACCTCAGAATAAAATTTGAGATAGGTATTTTTCAACTTGCCACTTGCCATGTGGGTGGCACTTTTTTATAATGCTAAGTTAAATATATTTACAATGTCTTCTTTATGAAGTTTTACAAAGTTTCCAAGTGGGCCATTTTCTGTTCCTTTTGAGGCCATTTCTTCAAATCTATCTGAAGGTACATTAGCTTCAGTTAGAGAAACGGGCATTCCTATTTTCTTAAAGAAATCTTTAGTTCTTTCAATTCCTTCAAGTGCAGTCTTTTCAAGATTATTTATATCAATTTCCACATCCCATACTCTGTTTGCAAATTGAGCAAATCTATTTACGTCCTGCTTACATACATATTTCATCCAAGCAGGGAAGAGTATTGCAAGACCAGCACCATGAGTTATATCGTAAATTCCGCTTATCTCATGCTCCATATCATGGGTTCCCCAGTCTTCAGTTCTTCCTGTTCCAAGTATTCCGTTATGTGCAATAGTTCCTGCCCACATGATTTCAGCACGAGCCTCGTAATTTTCAGGCTCTTGTAGAACTATAGGTACATTTTTAATTATAGTTCTAAGAGTACCTTCACTTAACCTATCTGTTAAATCCACATTAGGTTCATTTGTAAAATATCTTTCAAATATATGTGCCATCATATCTGCAGCACCAGCAGCAGTTTGATATGGTGGGAGAGTATAAGTAAGCTCAGGATTCATTATTGCAAATACTGGTCTCATAAGGTCGCTTCCAACAGCTCTTTTGTACCAGCCATCTTCATTTGTTATAACAGAACCAGTACTAGATTCACTTCCAGCTGCAGGTATAGTTAAAATTACTCCCACAGGAATAGTAGCATTTACTGAAGTTTTTCCTGTGTAAAAGTCCCATACATCTCCATTATAAGTTACACCTATTCCAATAGCCTTAGCAGAGTCAATAACACTTCCGCCGCCTACAGCTAAAATAAAGTCTATATTATTTTTACGACAAATATCTATTCCTTCATAAACTAAGCTTAATCTAGGATTTGGCTTAACTCCTCCAAGTTCAAATATTTCTATGCCTGCATCCTTTAAAGATTTAATTACTCTATCATAAAGACCAGATTTTTTTATGCTTCCACCACCGTAGTGAAGTAAAACTTTTCTACCATATTTTTCAGTTTCATTTCCAACTTCATTTTCTGTATCTTTACCAAAAATAATTTTAGTAGCATTGTCATAGCTAAAATTAATCATGCTTAACGCCTCCTTACTGATAATTTCATACAAAGTTTATTATATCATTTTTAAGTAAATTTTAGTAAAATAACTTTTGTAGATTTAAATAACTCCAATGCTTCTCCAAACTCTGAGCAGCTATATAGTTTAAAGGTATCTATATCTAGCTTGCTTGAAAACCGCATCAAATATTTAATATTTCATTGACAGACTAAGAAATATGTCATATAATGAACAGTGTTCAGAAAGGATGATACTTCATGCCAAAGATAATTGAAAATCCACGTGCTATAATTTTAGATACTGCAAAAAGAATACTAGATGAAACAGGATATGATGGACTTACTATGAGAAATATCTCTAAAGAATGTGGCATTGGTTTAGGTACCGTTTATAATTATTTTCCGGATAAGAAGGCTATCATTTACAACTTAATGGAGGAATTCTGGAACGATTATCTTGTGGTAGTTGATAATATTGATAGCAAGGAAGAAGATATATATGCAAAGTTTAAGCTTATGTATAATGAGCTTGAGAACTTTGTTAATTTGTTTATGGAAATGCTATCAAGAATAAATTCGGATAGAATAAAAAATTCTAAACAAGAGGGTCTTGAAAGAAAAAAGGTATTTACTGAGAAGCTAATACAAAAGGTAGAAACTATGCTCATAAATCATTTTCCTAGCAGTATAGTAGAAAAAACAGAAGCCTGTGATATTGCAAAGTTTATAATTTTAAATATGGTTATGATATCACATATGAAAGAATTTGATTATGATTCTTTTGAAAGAGTATTAAAAAAGTTACTAAAATAAATCATGTATTTAATAGTAGGTTATTATATCGAATATTCTATTATTAAAACATGTTTTTTTATGAACTTATATGAACGATGTTCATATAAAGAAAATTTATAAGGAGGGTAAATATGAATAAGAAAAATTCAACATTAGTATTAGTATTATTTCTTCTAGGAATATTTATGGGAGCTATTGATAGTGGAATAGTTTCTCCTGCAAGAGAACTTATTCAAAAGAGTTTTGGAGTCGAACGAAGTATTGGTACATGGATGATTACACTCTATACTCTTATTTACGCAGTTGCAATGCCAATAGTGAGTAAGCTTGCAGACAGATATGGATATAAAATTATTTATGTGTCAGGCATTGCAGTATTTGGTATAGGATCACTTCTTTGTGGTTTAGCTAATTTTTATGGCAATTTTACTTTTTTCCTTGTGGCTAGGGGGATTCAAGCTGTGGGAGCAGGTGGTATTATACCTATAGCTAATGCTTATATTGGTCAAAGCTTCCCTGAAGAAAAACGTGGTACAGCATTAGGTCTTGTAGGTGCAATTTATGGAGTAGCAAATATACTAGGCCCTACCATTGGAAGTGCTATACTTAATATTTTTGGTAATGATCAGTGGGGATTTATATTCTTTATTAATGTTCCTATAAGCTTGTTTATAATATTATTAAGCAGGGTAATGGAAAATACAAAAGCTGATAATAAAAAAGCTATGGATATAGCAGGTTCTATTGTAATTGCTGGTGTAATTGGAACTTTAATGTATGCACTGACAAACATTAATTTCTTTAATTTAGGAGAAAGCATTAAAAGTACTTCAGTATATCCATATCTAATAGCTTTTGCAATATTATTACCAATATTAATATTCATTGAAAGGCGTACAGAAGATCCTGTACTTAATCTTAAATACTTTAAAAGCAAACAGATACTTACAATACTAATTCTTGCATTTATTGTTGGTATAGGTATGATGGGAATGGTATTTGTTCCTCAGTTTGCTGAAAATACTTTAAAAATAAAAGCAGGAAATGGAGGATATCTTGTAACGCTTCTTGCTGTTTTTTCAGGAATTTCAGCTCCTTTAAGTGGAAAACTCATAGATAAGAAAGGCGCTCGTTTTGTTCTTATATTAGGTTTTAGCTTCAATATTATTGGAACTTTATTTTTAGGAATTGTTGCTGCAAAGAGTTTAAGTTTTATTAGTATATTAATAGGACTTGCACTTATGGGATTTGGTGTTGGATTTACTTTAGGTGCTCCCCTTAACTACCTTATTCTTCAGGCTGTACCTGAAAGAGAAGGCGCTACTGCCCTTGCAACAATGTCTCTAATACGTTCAATAGGTGTAACCATTTCACCAAGTATAATGATAGGGTTTATAGTAAATGCTGCAAGTAATCTTCAAGGAAATTTGATGAAAGTCTTAGGTAATATGATGCCAAAGAGTGGAAGCATGGCTGCATCAGCAAATGCCGGGGGACAAAATGCTAAGTTATTTCAAGGACTTCAAAATGCAGATGTTACAACAATAGTTGATAGCTTAAAGAATGTATTAAAGCAGGTAGTTCCACCTCAAGCACAATCCCAAATTGTTAATGGTATTGAAGCTATGAGAGCTCAAATAGAATCTGTATTTCAGCTAACTCTTAATGAAGGATATGCGCAGATGTTTATAGCTGCAGCTGTTATAGCATTTTTAGGGTTAATAACTACTTTTTTATTATCCAAGAATGCTATTAAGAATGTTACCCAAAAAGAAACAATTTAAAATGATTATTGGAGCTGTCGCATTAAGAAATTAAACCGCAATATATTGTTTTAGGATTCAAAAATCTAATACAATATATTGTAGTTTGTATTCTTTGTGTGACAGCTCATTTTTATATAAATTTTATTAACTTTAACATTTACGTTTAGTTCATATAAAATTCAGTAATAGAAAAAGATGATAGTCAGTTAGTGCTAAATATTGACTCTTTACCAGATGAAGACAGAATAAATAGTAATAGTATAAGAATGATAAGAGGAAAATACCAATGAATTAATTGACTGTATTACAAAAATTTGTTATATTAAGATATATAAGTACATACATTTTAAAAGTTTTATAGGGTTCCGCAACTTTAAAATAGAGCTGGTCTGGTCCGAGATAAAACGTACAGTTTAACTGTATACACGGAAGGATAAAAGCCTGGGAGGTATTTCAAATATCTACGTTGGCTTTTTTATTTTAGTGATTTTTAAGAGAGCTAGCAATGTATTTGCGAATAAATATTTTTATACTGATAAGTAATTATTAAGGGGGAAAGTTATGCAGTGGATTTTTTTAGTAATAGCAGGAGTTTTTGAAGTATGGTGGGCCATAGGGCTGAAGTATTCACATGGATTTACAAAATTAGTGCCAAGTTTATTCACAGCAGTAGGAATGGCAGCAAGTTTATACTTTTTATCATTAGCATTGAAAAACCTTCCATTAGGAACTGCATATGCAGTTTGGACTGGAATTGGTACCGTTGGAACTGTGATTTTAGGAGTAATATTGTTTAAAGAACCGATAGACATCACTCGATTAGTTTGTATTGGATTTATAGTAGTTGGGATTGTTGGACTAAAATTAGTATCACCTCATTAATTAAAGTTTATAGAAAGCTTTTTTCACTTCGAGAAATATATTATTATGACAAAATATAAAGAAATAAAGTTTATAATTATGATATACTTTTAAAGTAGTATAAAAGTTTGCATGTGTAGGAGTGAAAATATGAAGTTTAATAAAAAGTATCTTTTGGTTTTAGTTGTGGCAATTTTATTTCTTAATGGGTGCAGTAAATTTTCTAATACTACTTTAAAAAAAGAAGTAGTTATGGATGAAAAGATTCAACAAAGTTTGGATGCATTTTTTACTTATTTTTCTGAAGCAAACATAAAGGATTTTAAAGAAAATGAATTGACAGAAGAAGAAATGATAAATTTCTCAGTGTATTATAACTTTATGCATGCCTTTGATAAATTTACTGTTATTAAGGAAAGATGTTGTGCACTTATTGAATCAAAGTATGTAAAAGAAAGTGAAAGTTATTTCTTTGGTAAACAAGCTTCAAGGCATGAATCTACAAGTAAATATGAGATTTTAGATAATAAGTATAAGGTGTTTTTAGCAAACAAAGGGGAACTAACGATTTCGAAAACAGATAAACTATATGATTTGGGAAATGAAGAATATTTAGCTCAGTTAAGTATCTATAATGTTAATGGATTTGAGGAAGATTTAAAGAGCATTTTTGAAGAACTTAAAAAAGGTGATAGTAAATTTATAAAACTTAAAGGTAAAAAAATAGCTAAGATAAAAAAGATAAATGAAAATGGAAATGAAAGATTTATTTTATTATCTTATGAAACTGAGCAGGATAAATAAGCAGTATAATAAGAAAAACAAGAAGCGTCCTAATGATTTAGGATGCCTTTTTATTTTTAAGAAACTGTTAAGATTTAAGAGACTTTAATAATAAGATTTTTATGTTAAGCTATAATTTGAGCATAATACTATATTAAATTAAATAAATGTATTAAAATATATATGTTAAATTATTGAGGGAGAGATTAAATATGGAAAAAGAGGTTGTTTTGATAGTAGATGATGATATAGAAATAGCAAATCTTATAGCTATATATCTTCAAAATGAAGGATATGAAGTTATTAAAGCAGAAAATGGATTAAGAGCATTAGAAGTATTAAATAGTACTAATGTTGACCTTATATTATTAGATATAATGATGCCTCAAATGGACGGAATACAAGCTTGTATGAAAATAAGAGAAGAAAAGAATATGCCGATAATTATGCTATCTGCAAAAACTGAGGATATGGATAAGATATTGGGACTTACCGCAGGGGCAGATGATTATATAGGAAAGCCATTTAACCCGTTAGAACTTATAGCTAGAGTAAAATCTCAGCTTAGAAGATATAAGAAGTTTAACGGTTCTATTTCTAGTGTAATTAGTGAAAATATTATAGAAATAGATGAACTTAGTATAAATGTAGATACACATCAAGTTAAAGTTGGAGAAAGAGAAGTAAAGCTTACTCCAAGGGAATTTGGGATATTAGAGCTTTTAGCAAGAAATAAAGGAATAATCTTCAGTAATGAAAAAATATATGAAAGAGTATGGAAGGAAGAATTCTTTAAATCAGATAATACTGTTATGGTGCATATAAGAAAACTTAGAGAAAAATTAGAGGATGATTCTAGAAATCCTAAATACATAAAGACTGTATGGGGTGTAGGATACAAAGTAGAAAATATATAATTTAGAGGTGAGATATGAAACGGTTATTTTATGGTTTGGTAAGATTCTTTACTGCACCCATTAGATTGATGTTAAGACCTTTAAAAAAACCTTATAGAAAAGTTGAAAGAAGGGTAAATCAAAACTTAAGATGGCAGCTTATAGTTGTATTTGCTATATGTTTTTTTGCTTCTGTAATGATGTTTTTCCTGGGAAATTCGTTTTTTCAAAAGAGAAGTTATTACACAGATATTGATTATTCAAGAAGTATACATGATATGCAAAATCAATCCTATTATATTGTGAGTGAGATTTATAATAAACAGATAAGCTCTAAGGATAAAGAAGATATAGAAAATATAATAAATAAGCATAATAACAACAATACAAAAATACTTATATCTGACCTAAAGGGAAAAATACTTTATAAATCTTCTAATGCTGAAGAAAGTTACATAGACATATCTATGGCATTGAAAAATTCTATTAAGTTTAATCAATCTATGAATACCGAAGGCTATGAAAATTATAAAGGGGAGTTTATAGCTTTTTATCCACTGCAGTTTAAAGATGGAGAAGTATCTTATATAATATTAAAAGGTGTACCTATTGGAGATATAACTCGTAAGGAAATAAATAGGCAAAATTCATTTATAGCTCTGCTTTGGGCAGTTATGTTTTTTATTGGGTTGTTTTTTATAATTACAGGAAAAAGGGTTCAGTATTTGCAAAGTATAGCAACAACTATAATGAGTATGTCTAAAGGAGATTTAAAGCAAAGGGTACCTTTAATAGGAGAAGACGAATTAACGGTACTTGCACAAAATATAAATTTTATGGCTGAAGAGCTAAATAATAAAATTGAAGTAGAGAGAGAATTAGAGAAAACTAAAAGCGAACTTATTACTAATGTTTCTCATGATTTAAGAACGCCTTTAACATCTATACTTGGATATTTAAATTTGATAAAGGATAAGAAATTTAGTGATGAAAATCAGCTAATGGAGTATTCGGGGATTGCATATAATAAATCTGTTAAACTAAAAAAGTTAATAGATGAGCTCTTTGAATATACTAAGTTATCTGGAGAAGGAGTAAAGTTAAATATATCTCTAATATCACTAAATGAATTATTAGAGCAGCTCTTAGAAGAATTTGTTCCGGTATTTGAAGAAAATAATTTAGTGATAATAAAAGATATAAGAAAAGAAAATATTATGCTTTATGCAGATGGAGAAAAGATAGCAAGAGTTTTTGAAAACTTATTAGGAAATGCTATAAGATATAGCTATAAACCAGGAGAAATAAGAGTAGGTTTGTATGAAGAAGATAAAAAGGTTGTTTTTTATATAAGTAATAAGGGCAATAATATTCCAAAGAATGAACTAAATAAGATTTTTGATAGATTTTATAGGGTGGAAAAATCAAGGTCAGAGTCTACTGGAGGAAGTGGACTAGGACTTGCGATATGTAAAAATATTGTTAAACTTCATAAAGGCTCTATATGTGCTAGTTCTGAAGGTGATACCATTACCTTTAAAGTATATTTAAATAATAAAACTGAATAATATACCATAATAATTGAAAAATCAAGTAATAAGCGCATATTTATGAAAAATAAGGCACAATAGCCTTATTTTTTTGTTATAAATATACACAATATTAGGAACTTTTGGTATAATTTATTTGGAATACTTTTAAGGGGGCAGAGAAGGTATGAAAGATTATTTTGGGGAAAATGATTTAGAGGGCAAGGATATAGATAAAATAGATGAGCTTAAAAAGCAACTAATAGATAAGGAAATGGAAATTAGGCATTTAAGAGAAAAATTAAAGTGTGAGATAGAGAAAAGGGAGCAGAGTGAAAGTGCTTTAAAAGAAATTAAAAATGTAGCGGAGATAATTTTAAGCTCCATTCCAGATTCAGTGTGTTATATAGATGCTTCAGGGAGATGGATATATGCTAATGAGGCTATAATGAGAAATTTGGAATTAGACAAAAATTATAAAGGGAAGACAAATGAAGAGCTAGGAAAAGCAAATGAGTTCCTAAAACAAACTTATAGTTATTTTGATCATTGCCATAATCGAGCTTGGGAAAGTAGAAGTATTTTAAGGGAAGAGGACAGCATACCTCAAAAGGATGGCAGTGTTAAAATATTTGATACAGTAAAAGTACCTTTCTTTAATAAAGATAAAAGTGGAAATGGAATACTAATAGTTGCCAGAAATATTACAACTCAAAAGGAAGCTGAGTTAAGGTTAAAGCAAAGTGAAGAAAGATATAAAAGGCTTGTAGATGTTATGCCTGAAGCAATATATGTATTGGATGAAAATGGAAAGAATATATTTTCTAACAAGGCAGGCGCAAGACTTGCAGGGGTAGATAATCCAAAACAGCTTATAGGCATGGATTATAGGAGATTTTTATCTAAGGATTATCATGAAATATCACAAGAGAAATTCAGTAAACTTACTAGTAATAAAATAAATAAAACTATACGCCTTGAAAGAAAATTTGTGACAATAAATGGTGACTTAATAGATGTGGAATGTAACTGTATTAAATACAAGTTTGAAGATAAGGATGCTATTTTAATTGTAGTAAGAGATGTAACGGAAAAAAAGAAAAATGAAGAACTTAAAATATGGGTAGAAGAAAAGACTAAACAATTAAATGAAATAGTGGAATACGATAAAGTTAAGACGGAGTTTTTTTCTAATATATCCCATGAACTAAAAACTCCTGTGAATGTTATATTTAGTGCCATTCAAATTGTTGAAATGATTTTAAATGAGCATAAATGTAAAAATAAATGTACTACAGGAAAATATATTTATACTATGAAACAAAATTGTTATAGATTAACAAGATTAATAAATAATATATTAGATATTAGCAAAATAGATTCGGGATACTGTAAATTAATCATGCAAAATGTTGATATAGTAAACCTCATAGAAAGTATAACATTATCTGTAGTTGAATATGCAAAGTCTAAGGAAATTTCAATAATATTTGATACTGATGTTGAGGAAAAAATAATGGCAGTGGATGTGGATAAAATTGAAAGAATAATTCTTAATTTGCTTTCAAATGCAATTAAGTTTACGGACAAGGAGGGAAATATATTAGTAAGTATTAAAAATGAGGACAACCATATTGTGATTTCTGTAAAGGATGATGGCATAGGCATACCAGAGGAGAAGCAAAAAAATATATTTGAAAGATTTATTCAAGTTGATAAATCATTATCAAGAAATAATGAAGGAAGCGGCATAGGGCTATCACTTGTAAAATCCTTAGTAGAAATACATGAAGGAAGCATCAGAGTTAAAAGTAATTTAGGGAAAGGAAGCGAGTTTATTATTAAAATTCCTGTAGCTAATATAAATAATGAAGAATCAGAAGTGAAATATACTGACGTAAATATTGAGAGGATAAGTCTGGAATTTTCGGATATTTATTTTAATTAAAAATTTACACTTTTATTAATAAGAGTTTACATTTTCACTAAACTGCACATGATATATTATAAAGTATAGGGTTTTACAATAGAAGGGAGAACGTTTATATGAGAATTTTAATAATAGGTGCAGTTGCAGGTGGAACTACAGCATCAACTCAAGCTAGAAGAAATGACAGCAATGCAGAAATTGTTATATATGAAAAAGATAAAGATATATCTTACTCAGGATGTAGTTTGCCTTATTATATAGGTGGATTAGTAAAAGAAAGACAGTATATTGTTCCAAGGGATAGTGAGAGATTTAAAGAAAAATACAATGTAGATGTAAAGATAAGGCATGAGGTAATAGCTATAGATGCTGAAAATAAAAATATAACAGTAAAAAATTTAGACACTGGTGCAGAATTCAAAGACAATTATGATGAGCTTGTTATAGCTACAGGTGCTAGTCCCTTTGTACCAGTAAAACAGTGGCTTCAGCACGAAAATGTGTTTACTTTAAGAAATGTGGTAAGTGCAGATGAAATTAAAGAATATATCTTAAAAAACAATACTAAAAAGGCACTGCTTGTAGGAGCTGGAGCTATAAATTTAGAGCTATGTGAAAACCTTCAGGAACATGGAATAGAAATAACAGTACTGGAAGCTCAAAATCAAGTTATGGGACCATTAGATGAGGATATGGCTTTAAAACTTGAAGAGTATATAAAAGATAGGGGAGTTATTGTATACACAGGGGAAAAGCTTTCAAGTATAGAAGGAGAAAAAATAGCTACTAAGGTAATAACGGATAAAAGAGAAATTGAAACTGATATAATTATACTAGGTATGGGAGTTAGACCAAATACGGATTTAGCACAAAAGGCTGGAGTGGAAATAGGAAAAACAAAAGCTATACATGTAAATGATAGAATGCAAACCAATATTCCTCACATATATGCAGCTGGGGATTGTATAGAAGTTTATTCACTTCCTCATGATGATTATGTATATAGATCATTAGGTTCTCTGGCGAATAAAACAGGTAGAATAGCAGGCAAAAATGCAACAGGAGAAGATATAACCTTTAAAGGTATATTATCCACAGGTATATTTAAGGTATTTGATATGACCGTTGCATTAGTTGGAATGAATGAAAGAGAGGCTAAGGGATTAAATAAAAAGTTTAAATCCTACAGTTTTGAAATGCCAAGTAAACCTTTCTTTATGCCAGGATCAGGAAAAATGCTTATAAAGGTGATAGTAGATGAAGACACAGATAAAATACTTGGAGTACAAATTATTGGAGATGATGGAGTGGATAAAACTATAGACATATTTTCAACTTGCATGATGTTTGGTGCAAAATATAATAGAGATTTATCTAATTTGGATTTAGCCTATGCTCCACCATATTCTCCAGCTTTAGGCAATGTTATTCAAGCAGGAATAATTATGGAAGGAAGCCTTGGAAAATAAAGAAAAATTTTTTTACGCTAAGTATACTTTGTCTTGTGGGCTTTGTGTTAATAGTAATTGAGAGTGTTTATCGTAAAAGAGCATCCTAAGATTTTAGGATGCTCTTTTTGTGGTACGCCAAGCATAGGCGATAGCTTGATGGTGAAAGCCCACTAAGTTTAATGAAAATAAGTCTACTCAAGTAATGTAATTATAGTATATTTGTATAAAAATTGGTAATTAAGTCGTAACTCATATATAATAATATGTGGATGTGCTTTGGTGAAAATTATCAACAAAGCCGTAAATACTTTAAATAAATGAGGAGCAGTATTAATGGGTGTATATTTTTATATTATTTTAAATATAGCAATGAGTTATTGTTTATTACATAGCCTATATGAAAGGATTTATGCAGGGAAGTTTATTATTAAGACAAAGCCAAAAAAGATTCCGGTAATAAACACTATGACGGCGGTAGTAGGGGGGTATGCTGCAGCGAGAAGTTTTTTAGATTATTTTGCAGGTGGGGTCGGTGATATTTATGAAATTTTTCAGGGAGTCTTCTGGATGCAGCTATGTACTTCACAATTTTTAGGTGGATTATCATTAGGAATAGCTAAAGGAGGCGTATATTCAGGTGATTCTACGGTTTCTTATTTCACTAAATGGAGCAAAGTTAAAAGCTATACATGGATATCTGATAATGTAATTGGATTTGAAACCCTCACAAGAAAAGGTAAAATTTTCAATACGGAATTAGAAGTAGACTCAGAACAAAAGCAAGAAGTAAATAGAGTATTAAAGCATAACTTAAATGAAATAGATAGAGAAGTCAATGAAAGAGGAAATTTTAAACTCAAGGTATTGATTACTTTAGTTGCTGTTATGATGATCATAGTAAATGTAAATTTAATTAAAATAAGTAAGCCATATATGACTCGGAAAATAAAGTTAAAGGAAGATGAAGCTATATTAATACTTAAAAAAACATGGAAACCTTTAGCTGAGCTTAATAAAGAAAAAATAAAGTCTAGAGGAGAGTTTGACAAGCTGTTTCAAGAAACTATGACTAAACCAATGATAGATGAGTTATATGAAATACTTGTAGATGGAGACAAGTCTACATATGGAGATATTAAGTTTAAAGAAAAGGTACGTATACCAACTGTATATGATACAAAGATGTCCATAGAAAAGTCATATATAAAAGCTCCAAGATATATAGAGGGAAATAATCAAGTTATTACAGAAGAACTTATAATTAAAGAATTGTTAGAGCCATATGAAGATGGCTCGACTAGTTTCACAAGAAAGAGTACTTTTATAAAGAATAATAATGATGAATGGATACTGGATAGCACAACTGGGGTGCAAAGCCTTGGATCACAATAAAAAATAAATAAAAGATAAAAGTTTATGCTGAGTTACTAAGTAAAATAGAAGTCTAAATTTGTTTAAGTATATAAACTAGTAAAAGTAAAATACTAAAGAAGAATATAAAATGAATTTTCCAGAACTAATTTTAAAATATATGTAATAGGCAGGAGTGGAAAATTAATGAGCTTTTTTAGTATAGAAAGAGATATGGCAATTGACATAGGTACAGCGACAATCTTAGTATACATTAAAGGCAAAGGCATTATTCTTAAAGAACCATCTATTGTTGCTATAGATAGAAGTAATAACAGTGTGGTAGCAGTAGGGGAAGAAGCTAGAAAGATGATAGGAAAAACACCTGGTAATATTGTAACCATCCATCCCCTTAGAGATGGAGTAATATCAGATTATGATATTACTGAAGTAATGCTGAAGAATTTTATAAAGAAGGTTTGGGGAATTAAAAAAAGGCCGGCTCCAAGGGTAGTGATTTCCGTTCCATGTAATGCAACTGGAGTTGAGAGAAGGGCAGTAAAGGATGCAGCGATAAATGCTGGTGCCAAAAAAGTTTATTTAATTGAAGAGCCAATGGCAGCTGCTATAGGAGCTGGTTTGGATATCACAAAGACAAGTGGGAATATGATTATAGACATTGGTGCTGGGACAACAGATATTGCCATCATTTCACTTGGAGGAATGGTAGTAAGGAATTCTATAAAGGTTGCAGGAGACAAGTTTGATGAATCAATTATTCGTTATATCCGCAAAAATCATAAGACAGTAATCGGTGAAAAAACTGCAGAAGATATAAAGATTAATATCGGTTCCGCATGCAAGAAAGAAAAAGAGAACAGTATAGAAGTAAGTGGATCAGACTCCATCACAGGTCTTCCAAAGAAAATAATAGTATCCTCAGAAGAAATTAGGGATGCATTAAGGAAAGTAGTAAATAACATAGTTGAGAGTATAAATTCAGTCTTACAAAAAACTACGTCAGAGCTTTTAGTAGATATATATGATAAAGGAATTATCATGACTGGCGGTGGAGCTTTACTGAATGGGTTAGATGCGGTTATTCAAGAGGCAACTAAGATACCCGTCTATATTGCAGAGGATGCAGAGTCATGTGTAGCTTTAGGTATGGGAAAGGTTTTAGATTATCTGGATAAGTTAGACATGGCATATGTTGAGGATGTTATACTATAATCGTAAGGAATAAAGTTTATGGATAACTTAATTATTCAATGCAAAAAGGTATGCTAGATGAGATTAGCACACCTTGATTTTTAATGATGACATCCAGAGCACCCAGAACCCTTTGAACTGCAGCCTGAACATCCAGAGTTGGAGCCAGATTTACCAGAGCAGCCTGTGCTTTCTTTCAAAGGTATGGATTTAATCATAAAACCACTATTTCTATAAACTAATTGAACTTCTTTAACCTTCTCTGTTAAGGCCTTAGGATATATTATATTTAAATCTTCTATAGTGTCTTTCTTATCCTCATTAGATATGTTATTTAGGTCATCTAAATATATTCCTACCTTAGGATTACAGCAGCTAGATTCCATAGAAAACTTTACACAGTCAAATTGGTCATCATTTTTCAATATATTTAAAATTTTATTATAAGCTTGTTCTGATATTTTTATCTTTAATTTATCCATAAAATCACCTCTTGCGGATATTATAACGGTTTTAATGCTCTCATAGCATTAAAAATGTCGTCTTATTTCTATATTATTTACCATATGACAAATACAATACTATTCCAACTCTTATACAATGTCAATTAGTATTAGCTAAAAATACTTAGTAATTAAGCGTTATCTATAGGAAAATAAGGGAAATTAATGAAATAATCAAGAAAATAATTCAGAATATTTTTGCAAGACAAGGCTATTGGAGTTATACTTATGTTAGTTACATGAGTAACTAACCAACTAAGCATAGGCTTAAATTTGTAAAATTAATGGAGAAGAATAAGTTTTAGGAGGAAAGTTTTATGTATGGAGAAGTTTGGAACAATTATAAGAAAGGTTTCAAATTTTTGCTGCCATTTATTTTAGTACAGGGATTGTTTGAAAGTACTAGTCTTAATTTAGACTTTGACAAGTATGACTTCTTTGGAAAAGGAGGAAATTTAATAAAAAACATTTCACTTTTTAAGCAAATAATAATAAATGAACAAATACCAATTTTATTTGATTTATTTATAGGAACATTATTTTACTCATTTTTAATTGTAGTTATAAAAGCATTACTAAATAAAAATGAGATAAATTATAAGAAAAATTTTAAAGAAAGCTTGGGCTTTTATCTAAGATATTTAAGATTAAATATGATTATTTATTCTATTTCAGTTGGGTTAATTATTGTAGGATTTTGGGGTATATTGATACCATTTATGGTTATTTTACTAATACTTTTTAATGTGTTATTGATTCCATGTGATGCGTATTTAATATATTACAATACAAGTGTAGGAGAAGCTTTAAAAAAAGGAATGGTATTGGGTAAAAAGCATTTTGGAGAAATATTATTACTAGGAGTAATGGTAAGTATTATATTAGCTATTATAGGGGGATCAATGGCGTTAGTAAATATAAATCCTGAAGCTAATCTAATAGGCTCTGTATTGATGAATTTTGTGTCAGCAAGTGTAGGTAGTTATTTATATATGTTTACAATAACTATTTGTAAAAAAGAAGAAAAAGTAGAAGAGAAAATAATAGAATGTTAATTTATTAAAACTATGGGGTGAGTAGTGAAGTTTTGTAATTTCTATTATAAATTTCATTAGTCATCCCATTAAATATATAAAAATTATTTAGCGTGTAAAAGTATTAAAATTTAAATTATAGGAGAAGTAGAATAGTCAGCTATAGAATCGAAGTAACTAACGAGGTGGTGAAAGTATTTGGTTATTAATCCTAATGATATAAAGCCTATATACATACAAATTGCAGAAGGAATAGAAGATGACATTTTAAGAGGAATTATAGAGGAAGAAACACAGGTGATGTCCACAACGGAGTTTGCTCACGTTTATGGTATAAACCCAGCTACCACAAGAAAGGCAATGAACATATTAGTTGATAAGGGTATTTTATATAAAAAGAGAGGACTTGGAATGTTCGTAACTTTTGGAGCAAGAGAAAAAATTAGTATATGGAAAAGGGAGGAGTTTTTGAATAATAAATTGAAAAGTATCATAGAAGAGGGAAAAAGCATAGGCATTTCTATTGAAGATATAATAACTTGCTTAAATAAGTTTAAGACATAGGTTAAGGGGGAAGAAGGGTGATAAATAAGTTAGCATATATGTTTAAAAGAAACAGGATATTTTATATGATATCATTTGTGGTAGTTATATTAGGAATTTTCCAAGGGAGTTTAATCAAAAGGTTGCCAGGAATTTTTGACAGTATGTTGGTATTTATTTTTTTTCGTAAAATAGTAGAAAATAGAAGTGATAAAATAAATGTTTTTTTAGGATTTGGTGTAACTAGAAAGGAATTTTATATTTTAACTATAATATATGACGTTATAAACTCCATTTTATCATCAATAGTAATAACTTTAACAAAGATGAAAATTGATAACATAGATAAAAGTTACTTTATTTATGTATTTTTATTATATTTAATGCTTGTCCTAGTGTTTTTTAGTATATTATCCTTTAATCAAATATTTCAGCATACGGACTATGAAGCAATAACTTGGATAACTGGGTTCATATATATTGCAATATATTCTGGAATATATTCTGCAGGATTTAATACTAATAATTTTATAAGTTTTAATGAAAAATTAGTTTCTTATAAGAATTTTACATTAAGGCAGTTTTATATAATGCTTATTATAACTATAGCCTTTAACTATATGACAAGTTATCTAGTCCATAAAGGTATTGAAATTAAAATTAAGGGGGAAGTAGAATAGTGAGTCATGCAATTGAAATAACTAATTTAAAAAAGAGATTTTGGAATAGAAATGTTTTTAAAGATTTAAATTTAAGTATAGAGGAAAATAAAATATACTGTTTGGTAGGGAGAAATGGTGCTGGCAAGACTACCTTACTAAGATGTATTGCATCTCAATATGTAAAGTCAGGAGGAAGCATAAAGGCTTTTGGAGAAGAAGTATTTGAAAATAAGAGTGTTTTAAGTAAAATATATCTTTGTCAGGAAAATGGATTTTCAACGGAGATGACAGCCAGAGAAATATTCAGTGCAGCTAAGACATTTTTAAAGTATTGGGATGAAGAATTTAAGGAAAGGCTTTTAGAGAAATTTAATATAGAGTTAGGTAAAAAGTATGGAGAACTTTCTAAAGGAATGAAAGCTTGTTTAAATATAATAGCAGCACTAGCAAGCAGGGCGCCTATAACTATATTTGATGAAGCCTATGCAGGGCTAGATCCTTTTAATAGAGAGATATTTTATGAAGAACTTCTAAGGGACTATGAAGAAAATCCAAGGACGATAATTTTTTCAACTCACTATATAGAGGAAATAGAAAGTTTATTTGAAGGAATTATATTTATGGACAAAGGAAAGATTATATTAAATGAAGATAGAGATACAATTGACGAAAGAGCATTTTATATAACTGGAAAAGAAGATGAATTAAATGATATTCTAAGAAATTTAAATGTAGTGTCAAAAGAAAAAATAGCTTCTCTTATAAGGGCAGGAATATATGATGGCATAAGCTATGAAGAAAAACTACAACTTCAAAATAAGGGATTTACATTAGAAAAGATGCCACTTCAAAAATTGTTTATAAATCTATTGAGGGAAGGTGTGAGGAGTGAATGATTTCAAGAAAAAGTTAGGGCTTGTAATAGATACTTCAATTGGCATTACTATGTTAGTGGGTTCAGTAATGAGTGTTTTTTTTATTGCTATGGACATAAAAGGAGTATCTGTAAACGTATATTTATATGTATTCTTACCAATAATACTGTTTGAATTATATTATAACAGATATCGATATATAATGAACTTTTCAATAACAAGGGCGGAATATTTTAAAATTGGTCAAGTTTTAAATTTAATTTTTTCATTAATAGTATGGGTTATATATTTATTAGTAGTCTTTATGTTAAATGCAAATATAGAAGTTTTAACTAAGCTTTCCGTGCTTTTTAAAATTATATTCTTTGCAAGTTTGAGCAATACAGTAAGTCTTTTAATGGTGAATAGTCGTTTGCTTATACTTTTAGCCTATGGATGTGTATTTGCAACGCCTTATATTTCTAAGTATATATATATTAATATATCATCTATATATATGAATATGGCTTTCGTATTATTTCCAATTATCTTTAGCATATTTGGTAAGTATGCAATTGAAAAGATAGATTTTAAACCAAGATAACTGAAATAAAAGGTAAACTTAACTATAAATTACAAGTGAAAATTCGTCAGTTTTTTTCGACAATAAATATTAAATGGAAATAAAAAAATAAGCCATTTAGGCTTATTTTTATTTATCGGATTTTAATTCTTCAAGACAAGCTTGACAGATGTTTTTACCTTTGTAGTTAATAACATCTTTAGCATTTCCGCAGAATATGCAAGATGGGCTGTACTTCTTAAGTATTATCTGCTCTCCGTCAACGAAGATTTCCAAAGAATCCTTAATTTCTATATCTAATGTTCTCCTAAGCTCTATAGGAATAACAATTCTTCCTAATTCATCAACTCTTCTAACTATACCAGTAGATTTCATAACACGGTTCCTCCTAAAACAATATTCGACTTTTATTAATTAAATAATAACAGTAATAACATAAATAGTCAATACATTTTTACAAGTTTAAATAACATTAATAAAACTACTTATGCTTTTGTATAGAACTGAGAATAACGCAGTTATTTTAATATTATTAGTAAATTTTAATTTTTAATTTATAGAACATAATTTTTGTGGCATAATAATTAGTACGAAGTAATATTTGGTAATTTTTATTAAGGAGGAAAGTTATGAATTTAGAATTAAATAAAGAATACAGTGGATTTAAGCTTTTAGAAAAAAATCATGTTAAGGAATTAAACTCGGATGCTTTTATATTTGAACACCTAAAAACTGGGGCAAAGCTTTTAAAACTTGTAAATGACGAAGATAATAGGGTGTTTTCAATATCCTTTAGAACTCCTCCAGAAAATAGTACTGGTGTTGCACACATACTTGAGCACTCAGTTCTTTGTGGTTCAAGAAAATTCCCAGTAAAGGAGCCTTTTGTGGAACTTATAAAGGGTTCTCTAAATACATTTTTAAATGCTATGACCTTTGCAGATAAAACTATGTATCCTGTAGCTAGTAGAAATGAAAAAGATTTCTTTAATCTTATGGATGTGTACTTAGATGCAGTGCTTTATCCAAATATATATAAATATCCAGAAATATTTATGCAAGAAGGTTGGCATTATGAGCTTAAAGATAAAAATGATTCATTAACTTATAAAGGTGTAGTTTACAACGAAATGAAGGGAGCTTTCTCATCACCAGAATCAGTGCTTATGAGAAAGATATCTCAATCTCTTTTCCCAGACACAACTTATGGAGTGGAGTCTGGAGGAGATCCTGAATTTATACCGGATTTATCCTATGAAGAGTTTATAGATTTTCATAAGAAATATTATCATCCTTCAAATAGCTATATATATTTATATGGTAATGGAGATACATTAAAAGAGTTAGCTTTTATTAATGATAATTATTTAAAAGAATTTGACAAAATAGAAATCCACTCTGAAATTAAAGAGCAAAAGCCTTTTGAATCAATGCAGGAAATGAAAGTGGAGTATCCTATATCCGTAAACGAAAAAGAAGAAGATAAATCGTATATGAGCTTGAATTTTGTGGTAGGAAAAGTTGTAGATAAGGAATTGTACTTAGCCTTTGATATTTTAGAGCATCTTTTATTAGATACTCCTGCAGCACCGCTTAAAAAGGCTCTTATAGATGCTAATTTAGGTAAGGATGTATTTGGGGTATTTGACAGCAGCATACTTCAGCCTAGCTTTAGTATTGTAGTTAAGAATTCTAGTGAAAGCCAAAAAGAGAGATTTAAAGAAGTAGTATTTAATACTTTAAGAGAGTTAGTTAATAATGGTATAAATAAAAAGCTTATAGAGTCTTCCATAAACATTAAAGAATTTAGACTTAGAGAAGCAGAGTATCATGGATATCCTAAGGGCCTTGTGTATGGAATAAAGGCTATGGACAGTTGGCTTTATGATAAAGATCCATTAATGCATTTAGCTTATGAACCTCAATTAAATAAAGTAAAAGAAGCATTAACTACCAATTACTTTGAAAAGATTATAGAAAAGTATATATTAAATAACTCTCATAGTTCTATTTTAATATTAAATCCTAAAAAGGGCATGGCAGAAACTGTAGAAGAGGAAATAAAAAGAGAGCTTAAGGAATATAAAGAAAGACTAAGCGAAAGTGAATTAAATAAAATAATAGAGCAAACTAATAGATTAGAGGAAAGACAAACTTCAGAGGATAATCAAGAGGACTTAGAAAAGTTACCACTATTATCCATAGAAGATATAAATAAGAACTCCGAAAGGCTTCCATTGGTAGAAGAAACTTACAAGGATATTAAAGTTGTGAAACATCCTTTATTTACCAATAAGATAGCGTATATGAATTTTTATTTTAATAGTAAGGCAGTTAAACAAGAATTTATACCTTATATAGGAATTTTATGTGCAGTACTTGGAAAAGTAGGTACAGAAAATTATAGCTATGAAGACTTATCAAATGAAGTAAATATACACACTGGAGGAATAAGTTATGGTTCAATACCTTATTATGATAATAATAATATAGATAACTTTATTCCTATGCTTAAAGTTAGATCTAAGGCTCTTGTAAGTAAGCTTCCTGAATTATTTAATTTACTAAAGGAACAAATAGTAACTAGTAAATTTGATGACTATAAGAGACTTAAAGAAATTATACAGGAGTATAAATCTAGAGTGGAAATGTCCTTGTTTGATGCAGGACATATGGTAGCAGCAGGTAGAGTAGCTTCTTATTTTTCTCAAAGTGCGGCTTATTCAGAATTTATTTCTGGGCTTAATTTCTATCATTTCCTAGTTGACTTAGACAATAACTTTGAAAGCAAAAAAGAAGAAATAGTAAGTACTTTAAAGGAAATAAGTAAATTAGTATTTAATAAAAATAATCTTTTAATAAGTATAACTCTAGAGGAAGAGGATTATGATAAGTTTACTGAAAGCTTACCAGTATTATATGATTCACTAAATGATGAAAAAGTTAATTATAATGAATATAAATTTGAAACTGTTGCTAAAAATGAAGGGCTTATGACTTCAGGAAAAGTTCAATATAATTCTAAGGGATTTAACTTTAGAAAACTTGGATATGAGTATACAGGAATACTTCAAGTATTAAAGACTATAACAAGCTTTGATTATCTATGGAATAGAGTAAGGGTTCAAGGTGGAGCTTATGGATGCTTTGGAGGCTTCAATAGAAATGGAAATATGTACTTTACATCCTATAGAGATCCTAATCTTAAAAACACATTAGATGTTTATGATAATGTGGTAAATTACGTAAAGAATTTTGAGGCAGACGAAAGAGAAATGACAAAATATATAATAGGAACCATAAGTAACTTAGATAATCCACTTAGTGCATCCATGAAAGCTGACAAAGCTGTAGCTAATTATTTAAGCAAGGTGACTTTTGAAGATGTTCAAAAGGAAAGAGATGAAATATTAAATGCTTCAGTAGATAAGATAAAGGGCTTATCAAAACTTCTTGAAGATTGTATGGAAAAAAATTATATATGTGTATTTGGAAGCGAAGAAAAGATAAAAGAAAATAAAGAAATGTTCAATAAGATAATGAATGTATTTGAATAAGATAAAATGGGAAGTTTGTATGTGCAAACTTCTCTTTTTATCTTTAAGATTATAATGAAAAGTAATTTAACATATATTTCTTATTTACTCTTTATTTTTCTAAAGACTATACGAAAATATTTGTATTAAATGTAAAACTAAAAAGGGGGAGAATTATATGTCCATAAAAAAGAAAATACCTTTATTGATAACAATTATAGTTATAGTTCTGGTATCTGTAATAACTCTAGTCAATGAAGTTAGCTATAATTCTATATTAAATAAAAAAACATTAAGTGAAATGGAAGGCGTAGGTAAACGTGCAGGAGAGACTATAAGTGCCTCAATTGAAAAGGAACAACTAGCTGCTAGAATTATTTCAGAAAAAAATGTAGTTAGAGATTTACTTAAAACAGTTCAAGGCTCTACAAATAACGAGGATTTTATCAAAAAGCAGCAGTCAATGAACGCAACATTAGTTGATTATGTAAATGAAACCAAAAATGTTGAACATGTATTTTTAGTAGATACAAAAGGTAATATAGTGTCAGATAGTGACAAAAATTATCTTGGGAAAAATCTAAATGATAGATCTTATAACAACACAAGCCTAGAGGGCAAGGCATCTATAAGTGAGGTGCTTTTATCAAAGGTAACTCAAAACCCTATCGTTGTATTTACGAATCCAGTTAAAGTGAATAATCAGATAGTAGGATATGTGGGAGTAGCGGTACATGGAAACAGCCTATCTAAATACTTAGAAAATGTGAAAATTGGTGATAATAAGTCAAGCTATGCTTTTTTAATTGATGATAAAGCAACTATGATTTATCATCCTACTAAAGAAAAAATAGGAAAATCCAGTGAGGTTCCAGATATAAAGACTATTGCAAATAGGATAGCTAAAGGTGAAAATCTAAATGGGGAAGCTATAGAGTATAATTACAATAATACAGATAAAATGGCATACTATACAGTAATTCCTGATACTAATTGGGTTCTTGTTACATCAGTAACTACCGATGAAGTATTTAAACCAGTAAAAACACTAACCTATGTTATAATAGGAATATCAATTGTAGTTGGATTATTGGCAATTGGAGTAGGATATTTATTTTCTTTAAAGATTTCAAAGCCTATTATAGAAGTAGCAGAAGTTATTGATAGAACAGCCAAGCTAGATTTATCTTATGATAATAGTCTTGAACGATTCTACAAGTATAAGGATGAAGTAGGTACAATTTTCAATTCAATAGCACATATGAGAACAGTTTTAAGAGAAATGGTTGAAAATTTAAGTTCTGCTTCTCAGACTATAAATTCAAATGCATTAATAGTTGAAAATTTAACTGCTGAATTAAAAATCTATGCTGAAGAAACAGCACTTGAGAGCCAAAACCTTTCTGCTGGTATGGAGGAAAATGCTGCTACTGTTGAAGAAGTATCTGCTTCTTCAGATGAAATGGGTAACGCGGTAAATTCTATGGCTGAGAGAGCAACTAATGGATCTGCTAATGCAAATGAAATCGCCAAAAGAGCAAAGGGGTTAAAGAAATCTGCTGTTGAAGCTAGTGAGAAAGCAAATGAAATATATCATCTAGTTAAAAATGATTTGGAAAAAGCCATTGAAAACTCCAAGTCTATTGAGAAAATAAATTCATTAGCAGCATCTATACTTGATATTACAGATCAGACAAATTTATTAGCGCTTAATGCAGCTATAGAGGCAGCAAGAGCAGGGGAAGCTGGTAGAGGTTTTGCAGTAGTTGCCAATGAGGTTCGTAATTTGGCTGAGGAGTCTGCATCAACTGCTGGAAATATTCAAAATGTAGTTCATCAGGTTATATCTTCTGTAGAAGACTTATCTGATAATTCATCAAAGCTTCTTAAGTTTATAGATGAAAATGTATTAAAAGATTATCAAAAGCTAATGGAGACTGGTGAACAATATAATCAGGATGCGGATTCAGTAAATGGATTTATGCTTGAATTTAGCGCATTGGCTGAGGAGTTAACTTCATCTATTGATGGAATAGTAGATGCGGTAGGACAAGTGGCTGGTACAGTAAGTGATGGTGCTAAAGGAGTTACTGAAATATCAAGTAAAGCCATTAATATAAATGAAAAGTTAGAAGGCATAAAAGAAAGCGCTGAAGTGAACAAAGAAAGCGCTGAACAATTAGTACAAATTATATCAAAATTTAATCTTTAACTATAACAAAGGAGCTCTAATCATGAGCTCCTTTGTTCAGGAAAAAGTTTCCTGAATATTCATAAATTTTTTTTTGAATTATGGTAAAATTATAGTATAAGTCATAATTATTAGAGGTGGATAGATGAGGAGTATTGAGTTTAATATTAAGGACGTTGATGGTGTAGAAATTCATGTGTACAAATGGAAAACAGAAGGTACTCCAAAGGCAGTAGTGCAAATTGCTCATGGGATGGGGGAGCATTCGGGGAGATATGAATATTTTGCACAAAAACTTATAGAAAATGGTTATGCAGTTTATATAAATGATCATAGAGGGCATGGCAAAACAGCAAAAAATAAAGATGATTTAGGATATATAGGAGATACGGATGGCTTCAACTGGATGATAAAAGACATGTATGAAGTAACCTTAATTGCAAAAAAGGATTATAAGGATGTACCAATATTTCTCCTGGGCCATAGCATGGGTTCCTTTTTAACGCAAAAATATATAGCTCTTTATGGAAAAGAACTTAAGGGAGCTTTACTTTCAGGGACAAACGGAAAGCAAGGACAAAAATTAAAGATGGGTATGGCTCTTGCAAAACTTGAGGTATCTATGAAAGGGCCGCGTAATAAGGGAAAAAGCTTAAATAATTTAATATTTAAGGGATATAACTCAAAGTTTGAACCAGAAAGAACACTATTTGATTGGCTCACTTCTGATAAAGGTGAAGTGGATAAATATATAACAGATGAATACTGTGGGCATGCTTTTACATCCTCATTTTTTTATTATTTCTTTAAAGGTCTTGATGAACTAAGCAAACCTCATATTTTAAATAATATTCCAAGAGAGCTTCCTATATACATCTTTTCAGGTTCTGAAGATCCTGTGGGAGAAGAGGGAAAGGGCGTAACAAACTTATATAATACCTATAAAAAAATAGGAATACAGGATGTAACTTGCAAAATTTATCAAGGTGGAAGACATGAAATGTTAAATGAAGTAAATAAAAATGAAGTGATAAGTGATATTATAACATGGATGGAGCATAGAATTCATGATTAAGGTAATGGAATATAAATAATGTTGATTTTTATTATCTATCATTAGAGCAATCCTTAGAGTTTTTAATAAACAAGCGGCTAAGACTTTAAAACTTATGAACCGTTTTAAGCAGTTCATAAGTTTTAGTATCTGCCACTTGTGAAATTAGAAGCTCTTAAATTGCCTATTAGGACTAAATATAAAAAATCAACATTATTTACTTCACGATATATTTCATTGCAAGCTCCACAGGGTTATATGAAAGTTTAGCCTTTCTAAGGCCTTCTATACCTAAATCCTGCTCTCTATTTACATAGGTTACGCTTGTTAGGTATTCTTCAAGAAAGTGTCTATTTACAAAAGCATATAATCCACGAACATCAGCATCTGCTTTTTCTATATGAATTATAGCAGTATCTTCATTAACTACTTCGCCTATAGTAAAGGCGGAAAGTTTATCATCCACATATACTGCCATTCCTACAAAGTTTATTTTGTCTATGTTTTTTAGAAGATCTTTTATTCCAAAGAGCTCATAAAGCACATAGCCTTTACAGTCATTTTTATTACACCATTCTCTTCCAGCCATTAAACAATCATCTACTATATCCTCTGTAATAGGTACTGCTTTATAGTTATATTTTTTTACAAAAGCATTGTAATGATTTTTTTTTCCATGATACTTCTTTCCGGATAATTTAACTAAATCATCTCTTAAATATATATAATCGGCACCATCTCTATCTTCTTCAATTTCTAAAGAATCTCCATATACTTCTTTTAAATCATTTATAAAATTTAATTCAGCATCTTTAAATAGGTAATCCATATTATGTTCTTTTTTATATTCTATAAGTGTATCAACTATTTCTTTAAGATCTTTCATTTTATAACCTAATGGTTGCATAAAGTGAGATGAATGGTTGAAATCCACTTTTTTTATAATAAGAACATCATTTATTATACTATAATGTATTTCACATCCTTTTCTCCATAAGAATAAACTTAAAAATGAATATTCAGAGGTAGAAAAATTATAAGGTTTTATATATTTTTCAAATAAATCTTTATCGTCTAAGGTTAATGGTTTAAATTCTAGCATCATAACACTCCTTGTTAATAATTATGTACTATTTTAATGTACTTTATATTTACTGATTATTATATGTTATTGTTTCCATAATGAATACAAAAAATAATAAATGTTAATATGTAATTAATAATCATTATTTATACACATATTAAGTATAGTATAGCTTTAAGAAAGGATAAAGTCAAACTTTGTGAATTGTACAGAATAAAAAATACCGCATATCCATTTTAAATAATGCGGTATATAGAATTATTTATTTTGTTAGGCAGCCAATCATTTTGACCAGTGTAAAGGCCTACTAAGTGACATAGGTAACTTTGTTTCAGAATCACCCTTTGCCGTATTAATTTGTCCTTGGGTCAGAAATATACTATTAGTAAGGTTAGTTCCACTAAGATCAGCATCTCTTAAATCAGCACCAATGAGATCGGTACCGCTCAAATCCATTCCTCTAAGGTTAGCAGCAATAAGATATGATCCACTTAAGTTTTCACCTCTCAGATTGGTCTTAGTGAGATCTTTTCCAATAAAATCTCGTCCTCGACCAAGAGCTTTTTGGTGTTTTGAAGAAGTCTTTTGAGCAATACGAAATTTATTTCGTACAAGTTCACTGGTTTGTTTAAGAAGAGCATTAACTTTAAAGCGGTGCGATGTAATATCAAGCTTTAAGAGAGAGTCAGCACTTAAAATAGTAAGTTTTTCTGTTTCAATGAGCATGGAGTTAAGCTCCTCTTTAATATTATGAGATGACCCCAATCTAAGTGCTTCTGTTAGATACCAGAGCATTTCATGAATTTGATGCATAATTAGGAAAACCTCGTACATTTGCTGGGCAGTTTCTGGGACTTGCCTCCAATCATGTCCACCATAGGTGGCCTGAGCAACCTTTTGTCCTGCCCCAAAACAGTCATAGGCAATACAACCTTTAAGTCCTAACTTTCTGAGGTCTTTATGGACTCTACAGCGAAAGTTTGATTGTAGATTGATGCAAGGAGTACCAGCATCTTTATTCACAGGGAATCCTTCTGAAGCTGAAAAGTACAGTGCAACACAACAAAAACCAAAGCAGTTCTCACAGTCAGCCCTAAGATTACTGGGATTTATATTAGAAAAAGATAAGTTTTCATCTTTTTTATTTTCACAGGAATAGTTCATATTTATTTTACCTCACATAACAAAGTAGAAAAATTTTTAATTTGATTTTATCATAAATACTATGATTGTTCAATTTCTAAGGATTTGGAATCAGTTTGTTGTTAATAATAGTACAAAAGCAATTGTTTACTGATTTGAAAGAATTAAATATAACCAATTTGTATTTAATAATAGAAAGGATTTAGAAAACTTTTATCGAAGAATAAAATTAATGACTAGTATATGAATTAAAAAGGAGAAGAAGTAATGATTAAACATATTGTAATGTGGAAATTAAAAGAATTTGCTGATGGAAAAAAGAAACAAGAAAATGCTAAGATAATTAAAACAGATTTAGAAAACTTACAAGATAAAATTAATGAAATTAAATTTATAGAGGTTGGGATAAATGTTAATAGCTCACCTCAAGCATATGATATTGTTTTATACTCACAGTTTGAAAATATGGAGGATTTAAACATATATCAAAATCATTCTGAACATATAAGAGTTGGAGAATTTATTAAGAAAGTTGTAAATGAAAGAGTAGCAGTAGATTATGAAGTTTAAAGAGTATTAGTATAGATACTTATACTTCAAAGAGGAGAAATTTATGGATAATATAGTTGTTTTAGATGTTAATTTTAATTTTGGATATGGTGAAAATATAATTTATCCTGTGATACTTCAAGATGAAAATGAAATGATTTTAGTAGATTGTGGATATGCCGATTTTTTATCGATATTAGAAGAGGCTGCTTGTAAAAAAGATATAGATCTTTCTAAATTGACAAAGATAATTATAACGCACCATGATCACGATCATATGGGGAGTTTAGCTGCAATAAAGCAAAAGTATCCTAATGTTCAAGTTGTTGCAAGTGAAAAGGATGCTCCTTATGTGTCTGGGCGATTAAAGTCATTACGGCTTGAGCAAGCAGAACAAACTCAGGTGATGCTGCCGCCAGAACAGCAAGAATCAGGAAAGGCATTTCAAAATATTTTAAGGTCAATTAAAAATGTAGAAGTAGATATAACTGTAAAAGATGGGGACTATTTTACTTGGTGTGGGGGAATTGAAGTTGTTGAAACCCCAGGACATATGCCAGGACATATTTCTATTTATTTAAAAAAGTTTAAAGTTTTAATTAGTGGAGATGCTTTAGCCATAGAAAATGGAAATCTTGAAATTGCAGCACCACAATTTACTTTAGATATGGTAGAAGCAAAGAGATCTGTTTCAAAACTGCTTAAATATGATATAGAAAAGATAATTTGCTACCATGGTGGAGAGTATCAGGGGAATATATCAGATGCCTTGCGTAATATAGAAAATATATTTTAGATAATTATAAAAATAAAATCTAGCTAAGTAAAATTAGTTAGGTTTTATTTTTGATAAGTGATAATTAAAATTAGAATAGTTTAATATGACATATAGCTGGCATATTTATATTGTTATCATTAAGCTATTATAAACGAAGGGAGTTTTTCTATATGAAGGATTTAAAAGAGTCGATGGAGGTTATAACTTTAAATGAAGAAAATATTGATAGCGAACATATTTGCTGTGCTATATCAGATAAAAAATGTCTTGAGGGTTACCTAAAGAAAAAGGAATGGTTAAAGCAGCAATTTGCAAAAGGATATGTATTTAAGAAGTTTAATGTCAATCATAAAGTGTTCATTGAATACTGTCCTTCTGAAATTGCTTGGATACCAATTGCTGCTCCAAACTACATGGTGATTAACTGTTTTTGGGTTGCAGGAAAGTATGCAGGGAAGGGTTATGGAAGAAGGCTTTTAGAAGAATGCATAAAGGATTCCCAAGATAGGGATGGTATTATTGTGCTCACCAGTAATAAAAAGAAACCATATATGCCAGATAAAAAGTTTTTCTTAAAACATGGATTTGAAGTTTGTGATACAGCTCCACCATACTTTGAACTACTAGTTTATAAAAACAATCCTAATGTTGAAAATCCTATATTTAATAAGTGTGCAAAAGAAAATATATGCAGTAATGAAAGCGGATTAACAGTATATTATTCAAATCTTTGCCCTTTTACTGAGTACTACACCAATACAGTAATAAAAGAATTGGCAAAGAGAGAAGGCATTGCATTAGAGATTATTAAAATTGATAATATGGAACAAGTAAAGAGCCTTCCATCAGCCTTTAGTATTTACAACGTGTTTTACAATGGTAAGTTTATTACTCATGAAATTTTAAGTGAAGCAAAATTTAATAAAATTATAGATGGTATAAAGATGGGGATATATTAATGTAAAAATGAAATATGGTTGGAATAAATGTTGGAGGAAAGAGATGTCAAATAAACGTAATAGATTGCTGTATGGATTTATAATAATAATTGTAATTGCTTTAGGGCTACTATCAAGAAAGATGGATAATATTATACCAGACTTTTTAAATACATATTTAGGGGATGCTCTCTGGGCACTAATGGTTTTCTTCATCTTTGGCTTTATTTTTAGAGATTCAGAGACAAAAAAGATTGCATTGATAGGGATATTATTTTGTTATCTCATTGAGCTAAGTCAGTTATATCATGCAAATTGGATAGATAGTATCAGAAAAACAACCCTAGGAGGATTAGTATTAGGATACGGATTTTTATGGAGTGATTTACTTGCATATGCTATAGGAATTGGCATAGGTATAACTATTGAAATTTTTTTATCAAAACTAAGGAGGAAATAAACTATAATGGATAACAATATCTCATGGTATGTAGAAAAACAAGTTGATAGGACAATAGATAATTTAAGAAAGCATAATATGGAGGGATACTTCGTTAAGGATGAAGTAGAACTGATAGAGCTTTTAAAAGAACTTATAACTGAAGACTCTGTAGTAGGTGTTGGTGATTCTATGACACTATTTGAAACAGGAGTTATAGAATTTCTTCGTAAAGGAAATTATAAATTTTTAGATAAATATAAAGAAAATATAACAAGTGAAGAAAAGAAACAAATTTATATACAAAACTTCTCTTCGGATACTTTTATGTGCAGTACAAATGCTCTAACTGAAAATGGAGAACTTTACAATATTGATGGTAATGGAAGTAGAGTTGCGCCAATGATTTATGGACCTAAACAAGTTGTTTTAGTAGCTGGAATAAATAAAATTGTTAGTGACTTAAAGGAAGCAGAAAAAAGAGTTAGAAATTATTCAGCTCCAATTGATGCAAAAAGATTAAAGAAAAATACTCCATGTACTACTTTGGGATACTGCGTAGACTGCAAAAGTCCTAATAGAATATGTAACGATTTTTTAATTATCACAGGACAATTTGTCAAAGATAGAATAAAGGTAATTATTGTAGGAAAAGAGTTAGGTTATTAGTTGTTATTATATATAATTTAAAGTTAATCAACCCTACATAACTGTGCATGAAATGTCGGATAGATACATTTGATTTCTGATATTCTATTGATGAAAGGGAGGTCATGTAAATGGATTTGCTTAAACAAATGAATGAAGCATTAAACTATATTGAGGAGAATCTTACCGAAGAAATTGATTTTAAAGAAGTGGCAAGGCTGGCTGTTTGCTCGGAATATCATTTTAAAAGAATGTTTTCTTTCCTTGCAGGTATTACACTTTCGGAATATATCCGCCGCAGACGTCTAACTATTGCAGCGTTTGAACTTAGTAACAATAACATGAGAGTAATCGATATTGCAGTTAAATATGGATACAGCTCGGCAGATTCTTTTACTAGAGCTTTTCAAGGTTTGCATGGGATAACACCGTCGGAAGCCAGAAATAATGGTCAATCATTAAAGGCTTATCCACGAATGACCTTTCAATTAACAATTAAGGGAGGAAATGAAATGAAGTATAGAATTGAAGAAAAAGAGGCATTTTCCATAGTTGGCATTACAAAAAGAGTTCCTATAATTTTTAATGGAGTTAATCCAGAGATTGCAGCTATGTGGCAAAGTCTAAATGGTGAAATAATAAGTGAGTTTAAGAGCCTTTCTAATGTGGAGCCTTTTGGAATAATCAGTGCGTCAGCGAATTTTTCTGAAAATCGAATGGAGGAAAAAGGAGAGCTTGATCATTATATAGGTGTAGCAACAAATAAAGATTGCCCAGGCAATTTAGCTAAACTTGACGTTTCTGCATCAACATGGGCAGTATTTGAAGCAGTTGGACCATTCCCTGAGACTCTTCAAAATATATGGGGACGCATTTACTCTGAATGGTTTCCGTCTTCAAACTATGAAATAGCAGAAGGACCAGAAATCCTGTGGAATGAACAGAAGGATGTAACTTCACCAACTTTTAAAAGTGAAATATGGATACCAGTTAGAAAAAGAAAATAATTAATTTTACTTTTAGATACTAGCTGAAAGGTGTTAGATATTAGGATTAGATGAAATTTTCCCTTGTAAGGTTTCATCCAATCATAGTACCTAGCACCTTTAGTCTACTATATTAAGAGAATTTAGTGACTACTCTTTATTAAAGTATTTCTCATACATTAGTGGTTCGCCTTTTTCCCAAGGTGCATAGTCCTTAGCAAATTCCACTCTTTCTAAATAAGGTGGATGAGAATAGTACCATACTTCAAATAGCTTTCCAGGATAGGGAAGAGCTAGGCTTCCTTCATGAAGTTTTATGGTAGAGGTTATAGTAGCTTCTGTATTTTGAGTGAGCTCTAATTCAAATCTATCAGCTTCAATTTCCATACGTCTAGAAACGGTATTTGTTATTGGGTTACTTAAAAACATATAAAAGTTTAAAACAAGTAATATTAAAGGCAGTGCAGCAATATCAGATATCCTATTGAATCCCAATTTACCTTTAGAAAGCTTAATTATATAAAGCACACTTTTATTGGTTAAGTAAAGTACAAATATAATCAAAACTCCTCCAAGAATTATGGATTTCCACACATGTCCCATTACATAATGGCCCATTTCGTGAGCAAGCACTCCTAGAGTTTCTTCGTTAGTTAAATTGTTTATAGTGGTATCCCACAAAACTATTCTCTTAGACTTCGAAACACCTGTCATATAGGCATTCATTTCTTTTGTATCTACACTTTTATTTACTTGATATACATCGGTTCCTTCTAAATTTGCCTTCTTTAATTGAACTTCTATTTTTTGCTTTAGGTTTTTATCTTTAATATCTTCGTATTTATTAAATATAGGATCTATATAAAAAGGAGAGACAAAGGTCATAAAAAATATAATGGGAATAGATAAAAATCCCATGTAAAGCCACCAGAGCTTTTCTTTTTTTCGTATAACATAATAAGGGAACCATATAAACAATGCTCCAGTTACAGAAGACAATAAAACACTTTTTAGAGAATCTGTAAGCCATTTTACTAAAGTTTGATTTGATAGTCCAAAATTATGAGGTTGAATAAAACTGCTATAAAATTCCAAAGGTAGCGTTATAAGAAAGTTTATAAGTGTAAATATAATAAAATATACTCCAGATATTATAAAAAATCTGCGAGTTCTTCTCTCTATAAAGTTTCTTATACCCTTTGAAAGGCCAGTTGCTAAGAAAAATATTGGAATTAAAAAGGTAAGTATAAAGCTTATAGTCCATATGTTTAAATTAGATTTTTTATATGCTATTGCTTTATCGCTTACTTGAGGAAGATTAATATCTTTACCATTTACAGTAACGCTATAGGTTACCCCTTTTAAGCTTTCTAAATTTCTATGCTCTGTATAGCGGGCTAATACTATAAATAGTAAAAGAAAAATCACTGCAAAGATTATTGGTTTATATGAGCATTTTTTCAAAAAAACACCTTCTTTTGACAAATTTATATTTGAAAACAGGTACATGAAAAGGTTATAATTATAAAGGTTTAATATAAATATAACAAAATTTAAAGTAAAGATTAATATATTATTTAAGGAGTGATATTATTTGCTGTTAACTAAAGAAAAAACCCATCCCCGCATCATAAGTATTATAGAATATTTTAAGTATGATTCGTTATTTTATTTAACAACCATATTTATTTTTATAAAGTCCATACTTTTTTTAGGTGTTATAGCTCATGATAATGTGTCTGGAATAAATATGTTTAAGGCATTTTTTGCACCACCTCCACTTGCAGCATACCTTGCTTTTATAACGATTTTTTTAAGTATTGCATATTTGTTTAGTGGAAGAATTCATGGCTGGGTACTTTTTTTAGTTAATGTGGCTATTACTATATTATTACTATCAGACCTGTGGTATTACAGAGGTTTTGGAAACTTTATTTCTCCGTACATTTTTCAGCAAACATCTAACTTGGATAACTTAACGGATTCTATACTATCTATGGCAAGACCTATAGATATAATATTTTGGATAGACATATTATATATGCCATATATGCTTACTAAAAATAAGATAGCGTATAAATATTATAAGCGAAATATAATGTCATTTTTATGGATAGTGCTTATAAGTATAATATCAATATATTATATCCATTATAATATAGATATAAAAAAGACAGGAAAAGATGGACAGTACTTTTTTTATACTTGTTGGGCTCCTAATCAAACTATGTCCAACTTATCACCTATAGGATATCACATATATGATGGGTATAATTACTATCATGAAGTTAAAAAACCTTTTACTCTGAGTGATAAAGAAAATGACAAAATAAAGGCTTGGTATAAAGATAATAAAGAAAACCTACCTGATAATGAGTATAAGGGAATTTTTAAAGGTAAAAATGTGATATTTTTGCAAGTAGAATCTTTAGAAAACTTTGTAATTGGTAAAAAGGTTAATGGGCAAGAAATTACTCCTAATTTAAATAAAATTTTAAATAATAGCTACTATTTTTCAAATTTTCATGAGCAGGTATACAATGGTACAAGTGTGGATTCAGACCTTCTTTCCAATACTTCAATGCATCCCGTAAGAAAGGGAGCTACATTTTTTAGATTCCCACAAAATACTTATAATTCCTTTCCGAAACTTTTAAAAGAAGAAGGGTATTATACTCAAGCTATACATCCTGATAAGGCTTCTTTTTGGAATTGGAAAAATGGATTAACAGCTGTAGGATTTGATAACTGCATAGATTCTTCTCATTTTAAGTTGGATGAAACTATAGGGCTTGGATTAAGTGATGGAAGTTTTTTAAAACAAACTATACCACTTATAAAAAATGCTAAAAAACCATTTTATACATTTATGGTAACTCTCTCAAGTCATGCACCTTTTGATATTGAATCAAAGTATAGAGAGCTTAAAATTGATAAAGGACTTGATGAAACAAAGCTTGGAGGATACTTCCAAAGTATACACTATACAGATAAGCATATAGGAATTTTCATGGATAACTTAAAGAAAGAGGGTCTTTTAGAGGATACAGTTGTTGTTATATATGGAGATCACGGCGGAATTCATAAGTACTATGAAAGTGAACTTAAGGATATAAAACCTCAAGAAGACTGGTGGATGAAAAATAACTGGGAAATTCCTCTTATCATATATAATAAGGATATAAGCCATAAGGAATTCACAGTAAATGGTGGTCAAATAGACACTATGCCAACTGTAGCTTATATGATGGGAATAGATAAAGAAAAATTTGAAAATACTGCAATGGGAAGAATACTTGTAAATACAAAAGAAGATTTTACAGTACTTTCAGATAGAACTTATATAGGAGATAAGAGTAATAAAAATCATGTAGAACATAGTATACTAAGTATAGATATTTCAGATATGATGATTAGAAGTAATTACTTTAATAAATAGGGGAGATGTGAATATGGAAGAAAAATTATGGGGAAAGCTTGAGGCTTTAGAAAAAAGCGATAAAACTTTAAAAGAAGTACTTCCGCAGGGCTTTGAAAACATGATAAAGGTTTATATATTTAATAATCGTGACAATATAATAGGTTTTTTAAAGGGGATAGTAAATAACCCTAATTTTAAAAAGAAGATATCAGAGGAAATAGTAAAGTTTACATCAAATATGAATCCAATGATGGCAAAGTTTATAAATGTGGATAGTATGCAAACTAAAGTTGTTGAAGGAATAAATGGTTACCTTCAAGATGAGAACAATGTATATAAGATAATGGAACTTGTAAATGAAGGAATAGACAAGTTTAAAGATAAAAGAGCAGCGGAAGTACTTATGTATATTCCTTATGAAGGAAAGAAAGAACTTGTAAGATGGGTAAGTAAAATAGTAAAGTAGTAAAATAAAGCCTTGAAAATCAAGGCTTTATTTTTGTTTTGGCAGTCTTATATTTTCTAATAAATTTTCCTCATGGTCATATACTTCAATGGTATTCTTTTCTTCATAAAACTTAGCTACCTTAAAGCTTCTATGAAATGCGTCATCCATAGATTGATAAAATATAATATTATTTTCATCTTCTTTTTCTATATGACCTATTGAATAACCAAAGGCACTTATCATCATTTTATGTTCCTGTTTCATTTTAAAGTTCCCCCTTAAATGGCATGTCTACCTAAAGTATAAATTAATTAAAGATTCTATAGAATTTTTAATAGATAAATTATATTAATTTTTTTATACTTTTTCAAGACATATTACAACAGATTAATATGAAATTAGAACAAATATTTTATTTTATAATAATAGTTTTAGTATTAAATAATAAGAAAATGAAGAAAATTAAAGAAAATGGACAGGCAATAGGAGATAACGGGATATAAAGATAATTGACAAAATAGTCAGAAAATTATAAAATGTAATCAGACACCAAACAAAAACTAAAACATAAAAATCTAAAGATAGGAGATGATTCCACCAAAACAATTAACTTTATTTAGACCTATTATAAAAAGTTTCAAAGAAATCTTTAAGATTGATAGGTAGGTGATGGTGGTATTAAAGGCTCCAATTCCTTTAAATGATTCTCTTAAACCAGTAAATGAAAATTGAATTAGGAGTTTAATAAAAGATTTAAATTTTAATAGATATAAGGGTTCGGCACAAATAGATGGTTCTAGCTGAACAACCTAATCTAAAGTAGTATTATTTAAGGAAAATCTTAAGAAAGGAATGATAAAATTTCAAATAGCTATTGATGGGTGTGGTCAGGAATTGGAAGCTGAAAAATAACCGGTTTGTATATAGTAAGAGAGTATACAAACCGGCTATTTTTTATGTAAAAATAATTAGAAAAATCTTATCTTCATAAAATATATAACTAATAAATGTACTGGATAAAAAGCATAAAAGGCATATTTGTATTTTTTGAATCCTTGTTTTTCATTATAATATCTTATTATTATTAGAGAAAATAATGAAAATAATTGAATTATTCCGCCTAACTCAAAAGAAGCTCCTCCAAGTATCACTGAAATGATATAAAGTGATATTAAAGCTATATTTAAAATTGCTTGAGATTTAATGAGTTTTTTGAAATCTTGGCTATAATAATAAAATAAAAATATAGTGGCAATACCATATGCAAAATAGTCAGTATTAAGTATTGTAGCAATAATGCTTGGAAGTATTATACTTAATTGTTTACCACGTTCATTTTGTTCCTTTTCATATTTATCATAGAAATAAATTGCTATTAATCCAAGAAGTAAAGTGAAAAATATATTTAAACTTTGAGCTTTAAGTGCAAGATTAAATGGAATTTGAGATATAAGAGCAAAAATACCAAGTCTTTTCATATACCTTATAGGGTCGCTAGTATGTTTATAGCCTAAAGCAATCATCCAAGCAAATAGAGGAAAGGCTAGTCTACCAATTATCCTTAAAAATATATATTGTGGAAATAAAGCAGCTCCTATGTGGTCTATTAGCATGCACAAGCACGCAAGCAATTTAATTTTAAAGTTTGACATAGTAATTCTCCTTGCATGATTTATAGAAACTTATAAAATAAAAAATAGTTTATTGATTCTTAATAATTTCATAACTACTAGTTAATAATTATTATTTATAATTAATTATATAATATAACTAACAAAAATAGTTTTGTTCAGAGAACCTCCCCCTTTTAATATACACAAAGGTGCTTAAAAAAGCACCTTATTTTTTTATCAAAATAAGATGCTGTAAAGGTATCTATTTATCATTTTTATTCTTTTTGAATAGATTTTTAATGCTGAATTTCTTAGTGCTTCTTTTGAAAAGATATCTCATTATGAGGACTATAGGAATTATAATTATAAGATATGGTATAAAAGCAATTACTCCTATAATTGAAATCTTTAGTATTTGAATTACATTGTTTATGGAATTTATAAATTTATATTTAATTTTTTCTCCTAAATCACTTCCGGAATTTCCAAGAGAAAGCACATCAACTTCCTGCAAGTTTACATCCACGGTTGAATAATCTATAAGATTATCAAGTCTCTTTAGTGTTCCAGTAAGGTTTTCAATTTCATAGCGAACAGTTACAAGTTCTTTTTCTATTTCAAGTACATCCTTTAAAGTTCCTGATTTTTTTAATAGTTCTAAAAGTCGTTCCTCTTGAAGTTTAAGTGATTTTAATCTAGCTTCTGTATCAAAATACTGAGAGGTTACATCTTCACCGCTTATGGTGGTGGTTACAACATTTCCTATAACAGATGAGCCATCCATAAAGGAGTTAAAGTGCTTAGTTGGAATTCTTAAGGAAAAATTAGCGTGTCGCATTTGAGAGTTGTTTATATTTTCTACTCTATTCCCAGATATAGTCGAATTTTCAATATATCCACCTAAAACCTTTACCTTTTCATTAAGAGCAGCTATAGATTTTTCAAATTCCTTTGTTTGAATATCTAAATATCCTCTTTGTATTAATTTTCTTTGAGATAACTTAGATGCATCAATATTTTCCGGAGTGGTGGCAGCTTTAGATTCCTGTTTCATTTTTGAATTCTGACCGCTGGCTATATCAGCCTCAACATTCATTTGACTATAATCCTGAGCTATTTGGTTTCCAGATCTAGATGCCTCTTTTTTTGATCCGCAGGCATTAAAGGAAAGCATGGAAAAGATTATAGTTAACAAAACTAGAAAGAAATATATTTTCTTTTTCAATAATATTCACTCCCTATAAGATTAGTTAAGAATAGGTTTATTTACTAATATATACGAGTAAACTAATAATATAGTCCTTGGCATTTTTAATGCTGAATTAGAAGTATGGAATTTGCATCTAGGAAGGTGTTCACTTCACTAAGATACTGGGGGTGTTTAAATTTGGCTGCTTATTCAAATAGAAGACGGGACCATATTCATTTTATAAAGCAATACAATATGGAAACTGGTGAGTACACTGGTACTCGTATAGTTATATTTATGAAACCTAAGTATAAATCTATACATGATATAGGTGATTTCCAAAAGCATCCTTATAAAAGTCCTAAATCTAAAAAGCCTAATAAGTCTTTATGGAAAGTAATAAATTGTGATATAGGAGAATTAATAAAAAAGGAAATGATAAATGTTAGTGAAGATAATAAATATATTATGAGACATATATTATATGAAAATCCTAGAGGAGATATAGAAAGCTATATAAATGATTTAATATTTAAAGAAACAGGAATGCAGAACCTAAGATTATAAATTGACAGCTGACAATTAATATAGAAATATTATGATTGTTCTACAATGTCTCCTAAACCTTGGATGTTCTTAAGGGCAGATATGGTTTCGTTTCTCATAAATTTCATGTAATTTTTATAATCTAGGTTAGCATCATAAAAAATTTCTTCATAGATTTCTCGATTCATTAAAATTTAAGCAGTTAAATCAAAAGTAAATGGGTGGTAGATTAATTGATTTGTTTTACCACCTATAGTTTTCTCCTTTTCATAAACTTTCACATCATATCCTTTGCTAAGTAATCTTACAGCTGTAGATAAACCGCCTACGCCTGAACCTATAATTAATACTGACTTTTTCATTGTTTTCACCTCGTACTAGATTATATACAAAGTTATTATTCTCAATATATACCATATTCAATTCTTTGTTTTCAGCACTAATTTCAGGCCCATAATGCTTTATCTTTGTTATCTTTGAACTTTATAAGGGGATGTCTAACAAAGAATAAAAACTACAATATATTGCATTAGATTTTTAAATTCTAAAACAATATATTGCGGTCTAATTTCTTAATGGGACAGCCCCTTATTTATTATTATTTTATGGAGTAGTAAAGAACACCATCTTCTTCTTCCATAGTTACTTCTCCTAAAGCTCTAAGATGTTCTAAATGGGCATGGGCCTCTCCAGCTGCAAACCATTTCTGTGCTTTGGGAAACTCATCCCAGTTTTTACTTTTAATATCCCAGTGTAGCTGCTTTGTTACTGTTCTCACAGTAGACCTTCCAGATTTTCTTAAAGCTTCTCTTGATTCATCTAATCTTTTAGCATGATGAGCATAAAGTTCTTCAATTCGCCTGCGGTGATCGTCTACTAAAAAACGATGGGAAGAAAACAAATAATCAATATCCATATTATAAACATGATCTAAACTTTCTAAATAAGTTCCTAATATATCGCCATATTGGAAACCCCAAAATGTAATATTTGGAGTTATTTTTCCTAGTATATGATCCCCGCAAAATAGTATCTTGTGTTCTTTATCATAAAGACCTACTATCCCTGGTGTATGACCTTTTAAATCTATAATTTCAAAATTATATTCTCCAATTTGAATACATTCACCTGGAATTGCAGAAATGAAATTTATATGAGCTGTCGGTCGAAATTTAAATCCAGGATGATCTTCGATATCTAGCTTGTCTTCTTCCAATCCTTGCCAAACTCCCTGTTGAATTGTATCTTGCCACATTGAATCTGATTTTTTTACACTATTATTTAATAAATTACCATCCATCTTACTCGCATATATACTTAAACCCATTTCTTCTAAATAAGTAGCTAACCCCGTATGATCTGAATGTAGGTGAGTCAAAAAAAGAATAGTGTTTTCTGGTTTCAAATTTAATTCTTTAAAAGTTTTCATTATATCTTCTTTTGTATCCTCACGGTTAAAGCCCGTATCAATGATCATAGATTTTTCTTGACCTTTAATAATATAAAAATTTAAGTACTTTAAGGGATTGTTCGGTAATGGGAGTTCTTCCAAGTAAATATTTTTGTATACTTCTCTCATAGATTAGATCACCCTCCTAAAATTCCATATTTTAGCAATATGATAGTATATTATTTATATAAAGTCAACTATTCCATCTACTGATAAAACAGGGAAAAGAAGATTTAGGAATGGTTTTTCGAAGAATTGGTACAAGATGTGTATATTGTTATAATTTTCAGAATTATATGGTTCGCATTCAGGGAGGCTCTAATTAAGATGATATACTTGCATAACTAAATAATTATTGCCCTCTTGAATCCTATAATGTATCATTATTATTGTGAATTAAATACAATACTTAAGGAGTTTGATTGGATGTCTTCATCAACAAAAAATACAAAAGTTTATGAGCAAGTAATAGATCAAATTAAAGATATGATAATAAATGGTACCCTTAAGGCTGGAGATAAATTATCTTCCGAAAGAGAGCTTGCAGAGCAACTGCAAGTGAGTAGAACATCTATTAGGGAAGCTTTAAAAGCACTTCAAATTATAGGATTAGTTCAATGTAAACAGGGTGGAGGAAATTACATCAGTGAAGACCTTGAAAATGGGTTATTTGAACCTTTATCAATAATGTTTATGCTTAAAGATAGTAATCCTGAAGAAATTATTGAGGTTAGAAGAGTTATCGAGGTACAAACTGCAGCTATAGCTGCACAAAAGATAACGGATAAAGAACTTGAGGACCTTGAAATACTTATAAAAGCCTTTAAAAATTCAAAAGATGAAAATGATAACGTACAAATTGATAAAAGGTTTCACTATGAAATAGCTAAGGCTTCCAAGAATTTTATAATAGTAAATATATTAAATGCAATATCTTCATTAATAGATTCCTTTATTAAGGATGCCAGAAAAAAGATAATAGTAGATGAAGGAAATATGGAAGTCCTTGCAGACCAACATGAGGATATTTATATAGCACTAAAAAATCATAATCCCAAAAAAGCTTCTGAGGCTATGAAAAAACATTTAGATTTTGCCAATAAATATATTATGATGAAGTAATTTAGTTAAAATACTAATTAGTTTAAAGGAATAAACTAATTAGTATTTTTTTGTTTCTAGATATGATTATATCAATAAATATAAGATAAAACTCCATATGAAATATAACACAATATACAAAATATTGTTAATTAAATAACAATATTATAGAGTTGAGTTTAATAAAGATAAAAATTTAAATTTTTTTGTCTCAATGGAAATTATTGAAAAGGTTACAACATATAGGTTCGTGAATAATTCGCATTTTTCGAAATATTGTTAATTGAATAACTATACTAGGAATAATAGTAAAAAAGTGGTATGATTTAATTAATACAGATTGGTCTTACCAGTTTGCGTAACATAGAGATAAGATGAATAATTATAAGCTATTTTTATTGACTTAATACTAGTGATTTGGCAGATGTTTTCGATATAGGTATTAAACATACCTGAACATAAGGCAACGCCAATTACCTTTGTGATAACGTTTTTATTGGCGGTTATTGTGTGGAAAATGTCAGTTTTAGATGCTTTTAAGTCAAGTCTTGAGTGTGTACCAAATACATTAAGGCCTATAATTCTTGTTATAATGGCAACAGTATTTATCTATAATTTATCCCTACACACAAAGAGTATGGATGTAATTAAAACATGACGATTGGTATTACCAAAGATAAAAGAATATTGGTTCTTATTCTAGCTTGGAGATTCGACGGATTTCTTAAAAAATTATATGTTATGGAGGAAATTTAAATGGGGAAAATTAAAATACCATATCATAAACAAATGCTTGAAATTGAAATAGAAGATAAAAATTTACTTGGAATATTAGAGTCAAAAGCAGAAAATTATAAAACAAAAGAAACTCAAGAAGAACTTGTCGAAATGGCTTTAGACAACCCTATAGGGAGTGAACGATTAGAAGATTTAGTTAAAGATAAAAAGAATATGATTATTATAAGCAGTGATCATACTAGACCAGTGCCAAGCAAAGTTACAATGCCAATATTACTTAGAAGAATAAGAAAAGCAAATCCTGATATAGATATAACTATACTTATTGCCACAGGATTTCACAGAGCAACTACTCATGAAGAACTTGTAAACAAGTTTGGAGAAGAAATAGTTAAAAATGAAAATATCATAGTTCACGATGCTTTCAATGATAGTGATATGGTTAAGCTTGGAATTCTCCCATCAGGTGGAGAACTTATAATAAACAAGCTAGCTTGCGAAACAGAATTATTAATTGCAGAAGGATTTATAGAAGCTCACTTCTTTGCTGGCTTCTCTGGTGGAAGAAAGAGTATACTTCCAGGTATTGCATCGGCAACAACAGTTATGGCCAATCACTGCAGCGAGTTCATAGGAAGTTCTAATGCAAGAACTGGAATACTTGAAGGTAATCCTATACACAAAGATATGCTTTATGCATCTGAAAAAGCAAATCTTGCTTTTATATTAAATGTTGTTATAGATAGTGAAAAAAAAGTACTAAAAGCATTTGCAGGGCATAGGGAAAAAGCTCATGAAAAAGGCTGTGAATTTGTAACAGAACTTTCAAAGGTTGATAAGATTCCAGCAGATATAGCAATTTCAACAAATGGTGGATATCCACTTGACCAAAATATTTATCAGTCAGTTAAAGGAATGACAGCAGCAGAGGCAACTTGTAAGGAAGGCGGAGTTATCATAATGGTTTCAGCTTGCAATGATGGACATGGTGGACAATCCTTTTATGATAATTTAGCACAGGCTAAATCTCCAAGAGAACTTTTAGATAGAGTAGCAAAGGTTCCAAGAAACGAAACTGTTCCAGATCAGTGGGAATTCCAAATACTTGCTAGAATGTTAGATAAATATACAGTAATAATGGTTACTGATATGTGTGACTCAGAAATGATAAAAAGTATGCACATGCAGCATGCATTTACATTCGAAGAAGCACTTAAGAAAGCTTATGACATTAAAGGAAAGAATGCTAAAGTAGTGGTAATTCCTGATGGAGTATCGGTTATAGTTAGATAATTATAGTTAACAGTAGACAATAATTTTTAAAAACTTATTCCATAAAAATTATTAATTCAAATAGTAATATCAAAAATTTTAAAAATCAAGAATGTAAAGGAGAGGTAAAATATGAATATTCTGATATGTGTAAAGCAAGTTCCGGATGATTCTGTTGAAATCCATTTGGATAATAAGACAGAAAAACCAAATTTAAATGGAGTTAGTTTGGTAGCAAATGCATTTGATACCTATGCATTAGAGTTAGCAGTTCGTTTTATGGAAGCTCATGGAGGAAATGTTAGTGTATTAACTGTTGGAGCAGAGGATTCTCTAAATACATTAAAAAATTGTCTTTCTGTAGGAGCTAAAGAAGCATTCTTTGTAAAAGATGATTTATATAAAGACTTAGATGCCCTTGGAACAGCTGAAGTTCTAGCGGATGCTATTCATAAAATTGAAAAAGATAAAGATAAAGAGTTTGATTTAATTCTTTGTGGAAAGGAATCTACAGATGAAATTACCGGTCAGGTAGGGCCAATGCTTGCTGAGAAATTGGGAACAGGCTTTGTCAGCAGTGCAATTGAAGTTAATTTAAAAGATAATGGCGTGGAAGTTCATCAAGAAACTGATGAAGGATATAATGTAGTTTCTGTACAATCTCCTGCTGTAGTAACAGTAAGTAAACCAGATTATGATCCGCGTTATCCTACTATTAAAACTAAGATGGCAAGCCGTAAGGCAGTAATTCCAACTTATTCAGCATCAGAAATTGGAGAGGTAAAACAAGGAAAAGTACGCTTAATTGAATATGCTGCACCTCCTAAAAAAGAGGCTGGTATCAAGATTCAAGAGAAAGATGTTACTTTGGCAGTAAGTGCTGCTATGGAGCAAATGAAAAAAGATAAGGCAATTTAAGCAGAGAGCTCAAATCTTGGATTTGGTGCGAATCGCTTACTCCTCTGATAAGAGGAAGAGGAGTTTCATTATTAAAGGAGGGAAACGAAATTATGAAAACGTTATTGTATATTGAAACAGATGGAGAAAAAGTATTAGGCGGAAGTCTTGAATTGATTAGTGCAGTACAAGCATTAGATTCAGAAGGAGTAGCTCTTGTAGTAGGTAATAGAACTGCAGCAGATACAGTAGCTGAACTCGGAATTCCAGTTATTTTTGCAGATAATGCTACAGACTATGACAGTTTAACAGAAGTATTATCACAAGTTGTTAAGGAAGAAAATCCAGATACTGTTTTACTTGCAAATACAGCACTATCTAAAGATATTGCACCACGTATTGCAGGACGTATGTCCTTAGGATGTGTAAGTGACGTAATAGGAATGAATAAAACTGATGATAAGGTTATATATACTAGACCAGCTTATGGTGGTACAGTTTTAGAACATATTGAAGTAGAAGGTACAGCTGTAGTGACAGTTAGAAATGGAAGTTTTTCAAAGCCAGAAGCTAGTTCAAATGCAGGTGTTACAGAGAAAAAAATAGAAATTCCAGAGAGTAGCATTAAGGCGAAAATTATAGACACAGTAAAAGAAATTTCTGAATCTGTTAATTTAGAGGAAGCACAAGTTATTGTTTCTGGTGGACGTGGAATGGGAAATGCAGAAAACTTCAAACTTGTTAAAGAATTAGCATCTATACTTGATGGTGTAGTAGGTGCAACAAGACCAGTAATTGAAGAAGGATGGGTTTCTCGTGCACACCAAGTTGGACAATCAGGAAAGATTGTAGCACCAAAACTTTATATTGCATGTGGTATTTCTGGAGCAACACAACATACATCTGGAATGACAGGCTCTAATTATATTATAGCAATTAATAAAGATGAAGAGGCTCCAATTTTTGAAATAGCTGATGTAGCTATTGTTGGAAATGTAAATGAAGTTCTTCCGGTTATGATTGAAGAAATGAAGAAAGTAAAAGAAAAATAAATCAATGGAAGCGGCATAGGACAAAAGAGCACTGAAAACAACATATGTAAAAAGTGACATTTAAGTGACAACCCAAAAATTATATAGACAGAATATGGTGCTAGAGTCAATTGATAAAAAGGCATTACTATATAAAAATTGAATGAGGGGATAAAAAAATGTTGTTTTTAAATTTTTTAATAGCCATAATACCAATTGTTTGGCTGATAGTTGCATTAAGTAAATTGAAAATGCCAGGTTATAAAGCTTGTCTTATTACACTTGCCATTACAGTAGTTTTAGCTGTTGGCTTTTGGAAATTCAATGCAGTTTATGCTGCATCAGCTATATTGGAGGGAACACTAAACGCCTTGTGGCCAATTTGTTTAGTTATTGTTGCAGCTTTGTTTGCGTATAATTTGACTTTACGTACAGGTGCAATGGAATCTATAAAACAAATGTTGGCTGGAGTTTCTACTGACAAAAGGGTTTTAGTATTAATTATTGGATGGGGATTTGGAAATTTCATGGAAGGAATGGCTGGGTTTGGTACAGCCGTTGCTATTCCAGCATCAATGCTTGCTGGTATTGGATTAAATCCAATTTCAGCAGTTCTAGCATGTTTGGTTGCTAATAGTACACCAACTGCATTTGGATCAGTAGGAATACCTTTGGTAACGCTTTCAGCAATAACCGGAATTGAATCCGGTACATTAGCAGCAAATACAGCAATAATTCAAGCAGTTCTCTGTTTTATCAGCCCATTTATTATGGTATACATTGTAGGTGGTGGAATAAAAGCATTAAAGGAAGCATTTCTTATTACATTAATTTCTGCAATATCATTTGTACTACCTTGGTACATTACAGCAACAGTAGTTGGAGCAGAACTTCCAAATATAGTAGGTTCTATTTGTTGTATGGTATGTACAGTTATTGCAGCAAAAGTCCTTAATAAAAATACTCAAGTTGAAGCAGAGTGTTGTGCTGCGGCAATTGAAGTTAAGGGTAAAAAGGAAGAAACAGCTTTATCACTTGGCAAGGGGTTACAGGCATGGTGTTCGTTTATTCTAATATTCATAATGCTACTTGCTACATCAACTCTATGTCCACCAATTAATCATTTTATTGCAAAATACAAAACTGTTATGGTTGTATATGCTGGACAGGGTGGAAATAAATTAAGCTTTAGTTGGATCAATACACCAGGTGTTATTATTTTTGTTGCTGCAATTATTGGAGGCTTTGTTCAAGGTGCAAAAATATCAACCATGTTAGAAGTATTGAGGGATACATTAAAGGGAAACTGGAAAACAATAGTTACAATTTGTGCGGTTATGTCAGTAGCAAAGATAATGGGCTATAGCGGAATGATTTCAGATATGGCAAGTTTTCTAGTTGTAGCTACTGGAGGAGCATATCCATTGATTTCTCCATTAATTGGATCAATTGGAGGATTTGTTACAGGCTCAGGTACATCAACAAGTGTTTTATTTGGAGGCTTACAAGTAGAAACAGCAAAAAATCTTGGACTTCCTGCGGCATGGATGGCATCAGCCAATGCTCTTGGAGGGGGTATTGGAAAGATGATTTGTCCTCAAAGTATTGCAATTGGTGCAAGTGCAATTAATAAGTCAGGTTCAGAAAGTAAAATACTCGGAAGTATGTTTAAATACTATATATTTTACGTAGTTGTTGGTGGCATCATATGTTTTTTAGGAACATTATTTTTATAAGAATATTATAGGGTAAGAATAAAATTGGAAAGGAATGATTATTATGGTTAAGTATAACGAGTTGACAGAAGAAATAATCTCAAAATTACAGGAGGCAGCTCCAGGACATATTTTAACAGGTGATGATATCAATGAAGATTATTCTCATGATGAAATGCCTATTTACGGAAAAATGGCTCCACAAGTTGTATTAATGGCCAACTCTACAGAGGAAGTTGCTGCAGTAGTAAAAATATGTAATGAAAATAAGATACCAGTAACTCCAAGAGGGGCAGGAACAGGACTTGCAGGAGGAGCAGTTCCACTACTCGGAGGAGTTTTAATTGATCTTACAAAGATGAATAAAATAATCTCTTATGATTTGGAAAATTTTGTAGTTCATGTTCAATCTGGTGTTTTGTTGAACGATCTTGCAGAGGATTGTTTAAAACAAGGATTATTATACGCTCCAGATCCAGGTGAAAAGTTTGCATGCCTCGGTGGAAATGTTTCAACAAATGCTGGAGGAATGAGGGCCGTTAAATATGGGGCAACACGTGATTATGTACGTGCAATGACAGTTGTTCTCCCAACAGGAGAAATTACTAAGTTTGGAGCTACAGTATCAAAAACAAGTTCAGGTTATAGCCTTTTAAATTTAATGATTGGTTCTGAAGGTACTCTTGGAATTATTACAGAACTTACTTTGAAGGTTATGCCAGCACCAAAGGTAGTTGCTAGTTTAATTATTCCTTTTGAAAATTTACATGATTGTGTTTCTACTGTTCCTAAATTTAAAATGGAACAAATGAATCCACAAGCAATTGAATTTATGGAAAGAGAGATTGTTCTTTCTAGCGAAAGATATGTTGGAAAGAGTGTATTTCCACAAGTAATTGATGGAGTAACTGCAAATGCTTATTTACTTGTTACTTTAGACGCAGACAACGAAGATGAATTAAATAACCTTATTGAGCAAGCTAGTGAAATAGTATTGGAAGCAGGAGCAATAGATGTTCTTGTAGCTGATACACCTGCAAAGATAAAAGATGCATGGGCAGCTCGTTCTAGCTTCTTAGAAGCAATTATGGCAGAAACAAAATTATTAGATGAATGTGATGTTGTAGTTCCAGTAAATAAAATTGCTTCTTATGTTGAATTTGTAAATAAAACTGGTGACGAATGTGGACTTACTATTAAGAGTTTTGGACATGCAGGAGATGGAAACCTTCACATATATCAATGCAGTAATGATTTAGAAGAAGAGGAGTTTAAGTCAAGAGTTCATAAATTCTTCAAGATTATTTACGAAGAGGCAACAAAATATGGTGGCCTTGTTTCAGGTGAACATGGAATTGGCAGTGGAAAGATGAGCTATTTAGCAGATAGTATTGGAGAAGTAAATATGGAATTAATGAAAGGTATTAAAAAAGTGTTTGACCCGAACTGTATTATGAATCCAGGTAAAGTATGCTGTCCATTGGATGCTAACAATTAATAAAATACAATTGAAATTTATATACACATATAAAAAGAAAGGTAGGAAATTAATATGAATTTTAAACTAGATGAAAATCATGAACAATTACAAGAAATGTATCGCGAATTTGCTGAAAATGAGGTAAAACCACTTGCAAAGGAAATTGATGAAAACATGCGTTTTCCAGAAGAAACTATACCCAAAATGGCTGAGATGGGCTTGCTTGGAATTCCATTTCCTGAAGAATACGGCGGAGCTGGAATGGATACATTAAGTTATATACAATGTGTGGAAGAATTATCTAAATGTTGTGCAACAACTGGGGTTATTGTTTCAGCACATACAAGTCTTTGTGCAACACCAATTTACACATATGGTACAGAAGAGCAAAAGGAGAAATATTTAAAGCCACTTGCTTCTGGTGAAAAATTAGGTGCATTTGGATTAACAGAACCTTCTGCTGGAACTGATGCTTCTATGCAAAAGACAACAGCAGTACTAGAAGGAGACCACTATGTATTAAATGGCAGCAAGATCTTTATTACTAATGCAGGATATGCAGACACATATATTATTTTGGCTATGACAGATAAGAGTAAGGGAACAAAGGGTATTTCAGCATTTATCGTTGAAAAAGACTATCCAGGCTTTTCTGTTGGAAGTCACGAAATAAAGATGGGAATCAGAGGATCTTCAACATGTGAATTATTCTTTGATAACTGCAGAGTTCCAAAGGAAAATCTTTTAGGAGAAGAAGGAAAAGGATTTAAGATTGCTATGGCAACTCTTGATGGAGGCCGTATTGGTATTGCTGCGCAAGCTCTTGGTATTGCAGAAGGCGCAATAGAAGAAACTATAAAATATGTTAATGAACGTGTTCAATTTGGACGTTCTATTGGAAAATTCCAAAATACACAATTTGAACTTGCTCAAATGCGTGCTAATACAGAAGCTGCAAAACTTTTAGTATATCAAGCTGCATGTGCAAAGGATGATCATGAAAATTATACACATTTAGCTGCTATGGCAAAATTAGTTGCTTCTAGAAACGCCAGCGATGTAACAAGACGTTGTTTACAATTATTTGGTGGATATGGATTCTCAAGTGATTATCCAATTGAAAGAATGATGCGTGATGCAAAAATAACAGAAATTTATGAAGGAACATCAGAAGTTCAAATGATGGTTATTTCAGGATGGATGGGCGTTAAATAATTAAAAGGAGGAGTGCTTCAAATCTTCCGCAAAGATGCCTAGTATCACTTAAAAATATAAGATTATGAAAATATGTCTATAAGTAAAATAAAAGGTTCATGGCAATATATGCATACTATGTTGCCATGAATCTTTCTTTTTTGAATAATCTTATTAAATTTCTTAATTTATAAAAAAATGGATAAAAACACTTGTAAATTTAAAAAAAAGGACTATAATAAAATATAGATGAAAATGATAATCGTTATCAAATAACGTGTATATAATAAGGATCTTTACAAGGAGACATTAATATGGAGAAAATTATAAGTAGGAATGAATTAAATAGTTATATAAACATTGTAAATAAATACAGTAATATAGAGTACTTGTTATCAAAAATACTCTTTAGTGCTGCTCCAACCCTAGCAGGAGAAAAAGTATCATCTTTGATTACTTTTAGTAATGATAATCGTAATATATATAACCTTTGGCAGAAAAATAAGGAACAAATAAAAGATATGCTAAATGTTAAGTTTTTTGAATTGAAAAAAAGTGAGAATCACATTGTTGTGCTATTTTACAATGAAGAGAAATTAGAAAGTGCTATAAGAGAAAAAAGAAATATTGAGTTTTTAAATAGATTTGGATATAGCAAAGAAATGAGCTTGAAGGAATGTTTAGTTATTTTAAGCAAGCGATTTGAACATATATGTCCACATGAAATAGGAATTTTTTTAGGATATCCTGTAGATGATGTAATTGTTTTTACTGATTGTCCAAATATAAAGTGTAAAATGATAGGGTATTGGAAAGTCTATCATGATATAGAGATAGCAAAGAAGATTTTTACAAGATATGATGAAATAAAATACAATATTATTAAAATGATTATAAATGGAGTTAAGCCAAGGAAAGTATTAGATAATATTAGTATTACGATTAACTAAAGGTATAAAGATAGGTTTGCATATTTATTGATAATGACAATCAATATCTGCTGATGTGTAAGTTATATTTCATAATAAGTTATATATTAATTAAAGAGGAGACAGGGATTGTATGAGTATTTTGGTTATAGGAGGAGACAAATTAGGCAGCATTACGCATAAGTTATCTGAAAATGGATTTTCAGATATACAACATATAAGTGGAAGAAAATATGGAGATAGAAAATTAAAAATAAGCTGTAAGACAGACTTAGTATTGGTTTTGATTGATTTTGTAGACCATGCAATGATGAATATTATAAAAAAAGAGTCTAAGAAATATGGAATAAAAATAACATTTTCAAAACGTTCATGGATTCATATGGAAAGTAATATCAAAAATAGCATTAAGGAGATATCATTGAGTTGACAGCAGGGGAAGCAGATGAAAATGCATATAGAATGGAGAATATCTACATAAAAACAATATAAATATTGATAGGTAATACAAACTTTGGAGGTGTATGTATGGAGAGTATTATAGGTAATAAATCTATGTCTAGAACTTTAAACAAAACAGAAGGATTGGGTGGTCTAGTGATGAATCTGGCACAGGGAAGGATTAATACAGAATATACTATAAAGGATATTGATACTAATGATGAAGAAATTAAAGATTTCTTATTTACATTAGGCTGTTACGAAGGAGAATCAATAACTCTTATATCTATACTTGCAGACAATTATGTTATTACAGTAAAGGATGCAAGATATAGTATTGATAAAGATTTGGCTGAAGCTATTATTATATAGCTTTTTATTTGGCCGAAAGTTAACCTTGGTTAACTTTACATATGATTAAATTTATTGTAGGAGTTTTTTGCTCGCAAAAAGTTAGCTGAGGCTAACAAATATAAAATGAGGAGGTAAATATACATGAATATGGAGGGAAACATGAAAGTAGCACTAACGGGAAATCCTAATAGTGGAAAAACAACACTATTTAATGCGATAACAGGAAAAATTGAACATGTAGGTAACTGGGCAGGTGTAACGGTTGAGAAAAAAGAAGGGGATATTAAGAAAAATCTTAATAAGACAAATGTCCGAATTACAGCTGTAGATCTTCCAGGGGCATATTCAATGTCTCCGTTCACATCTGAGGAAAGTATTACAAGTAGTTTTGTTAGAAATGAAAATCCAGATGTTATTATTAATATCGTTGATGCAACTAACTTAAGTAGAAGCTTATTTTTCACAACTCAACTTCTTGAATTAGGGATACCAGTTGTTGTTGCCTTAAATAAAAGTGATTTGAATAAGAAGAAAAAGACAACTATAGATGTGGATAGGTTATCTAAAGCATTGGGTTGTCCTGTTGTTGAAACGGTATCAACAAAAGGAAGTAACAATGGCTTAGAAAAGCTTATATCTACAGTAGTAGGGGTAAAGGGTAAGGTTCAAACTGCACCATTTGATGGTAAAGGTATAAATATGGCGGATAGAAGCTCAGTTGAAGCCTCTGATAAAAAACGATATGAGTTTGTCAAAGGAATTGTTTCAAAGGTGGAGGCTAAGCAAATAAGTAGTAATAGTCAAACCAAACAGGATGCTGCTGATAGAATTTTGGCTCATAAATGGTTGGGAATTCCTATTTTTGCAGTGATTATGTGGGCGGTTTTTTCAATATCACAAACCCATGTAGGACCATTTTTAGCAGATGCTTTAGTTGGCTGGATTGATTTATTCTATGTATGGGCAGAAGGGGCACTTGGCGAAGGTGTATCACCTGTACTTTCTTCAATTTTATTAGATGGCATTATTGGTGGAGTTGGAGCCGTTGTTGGTTTCTTACCTCTTATCATGGTATTATTTTTCTTATTAGCATTACTTGAAGATTGTGGTTATATGGCTCGTGTTGCTGTTGTTATGGATCGTTTCTTCAAGAAAGTGGGTTTATCAGGGAAGTCAATTATACCTATGATTATTAGTACGGGGTGCGGTATTCCAGGTGTTATGGCAACAAGAACAATTAAAAATCAAAGACAAAGAAGAACAACTGCAATGTTAACAACATTTATGCCATGTGGAGCTAAGCTGCCTGTTATCGCATTATTTGCCGGTGTGTTCTTTAATGATGCGGCATGGGTAGGAACGACTATGTATTTCACAGGTATTGCAATTATCATTATGGGAGCCCTAATAGTAGTAAGAATAACCGGTGAGAAACATGCAAGATCATTCTTTATTATGGAATTGCCGGAATATAAATTTCCAAGTATCAAAAGAGCCGCTTTAGAGATGATTTCAAGAGGTAAAGCTTATATTGTTAAGGCTAGTACGATCATACTTCTTTCTAATGTAGTAGTACAAATCATGCAAACCTTCGACTGGCAATTCCAAGTTGTTGCTGAAGGTGCAGAAAGTACAAGTATTTTAGCAAGTATCGCATCACCATTTGCTGTATTATTGATACCTTTAGGTTTTGGTGCTTGGCAATTGGCAGCTGCGGCAATCAGTGGCTTTATCGCTAAGGAGAATGTGGTTGGTACATTAGCAGTTGTATACGGAATAACAAACTTTATTGATGGTGAAGAATTTGCTCTAATAGGTGATGGAGCAAGTGTTGCAAGTGTTATGGGACTAAGTTCTGTAGTAGCGTTAGCCTATTTAATGTTTAACTTGTTTACACCACCATGCTTTGCTGCTATTGGCGCCATGAATTCTGAGTTGGAGAGTAAAAAGTGGCTATGGGGTGCTATTGGATTCCAATTTGGTATGGGTTACGTTGTGGCATTTATTATTTATCAAGTTGGTACGGTGATCACAACAGGTTCAGTGGGTACAGGATTTATACCAGGCTTAATTGTTGTAACCGGATTAATTAGTTGTGTTGTATATCTTGTGAGAAAAGGCGATAAAAGAGCTGAAGAAAAGCTAGCTTTAAGTGCTTAGGATGCGTAACAATTGATACTTGTTACGTGTAAAGAAAGGAATACAGGAGGGAATTATGGCAAATATAATTGTAATTCTAGTTATATTAGCAATAGCATGTGCTTCAATCTCAAAGATTGTTAGTGAAAAGAAAAAAGGAGTCAAATGTATTGGTTGTCCGCATAGTGGAACAAGTAAAAGTACTTGTGGTTGTAACACTCACAAGTAGCATAACAATTAAATACAATAAATGAAAAATCCGAGGTTGCTCGGATTTTTTACGCACATAGGTATTTGGATTGAAAATATGCTTAATCCCATCCATCTAACTTCAAAAGGTCCACCAGGATTTACATCTCTATTTATTTTTTGTTCGTTCTTTTATATAAACTTGTAAACTCCTGTTAAATTTTTGTATTGTTAAAGCTCTATCAGAACGTGGCTTTTTATGTATTATAGAATAACAACAACGCTCTGGAGGTGGATCTGATAAGCGTGATAAATAACAATCGTCTGGAAGTAATGAGCATGCCACAGATTCGGGAAGAATTGTCCAGTCTTCCTCTTCGTTCAGAAATTCTACTGTAAGCTGTGCTAAATTCACTCGTAACTTTGCAAATCCAGGTTTCCACCAATAATCATGCCAATGATTATAATCTTGGCCGAAAAATTGAAATATTTCATTATTTGATTTTAATTCAGAAGGATGTACTATTTCAGAAAAAGAATTCTTATTTCCCTTTCTCATTACAACAAAATTTTCTTTAAATATTAAATTAGAATTTAATTCTGGATAAGGTGCTTCTCCGTTAGTTAATCCTATATCTACTTCTCTATTAGCTACCATCTCATAAGTAGGGATGGAATCAAGCAAAATGATTTCTAACTTCAAATTAGGATTTTTTCGTGATAATTGCCTAAAAAAATCTCTTAACATATAGGAAGCTAAACTATCAGGAACAGCTATAGATAAATGCTCAATTAAATTATTTTCTTCTAGTGAATTTACTTCTATAGAAAGAGCTAATATTTGTTCAGCTATTGTTAAAAAACGTTCACCAGATGGTGTCAATTGAACTGTGTCATGTCCTTTCCCTCGGAAAAGTAATTTGACGTTTAATTCTTTTTCTAACATAGAAAGTCTTCTACTAACTGTAGATTGGGTTAAAAACAAAGCACGTGCTGCTGTACTAATATTACGGTAATTGTTTATTTCCAAAAAAATTTTAATATCTTTAATATCCATAGTAACAACCTCGTTTTTATTATAATTAATTTAAATATGATTGTTATAATATGCATTTATTACATATTATAATGCGAAAATCATCATTTTACAAATATTTATTGTGATGATAGTATTTAATTATAGTTTGCACGATGTGTACCTGACCTAAGACTCCCATCCTTTCAAGGTTGGAGTAATGGCGGCTACGACACTGGATAACGATATCTAAGTTATATAAAATATTTTAATTTTAGGAGGTTAAAATCGTGGTTACAATAGAATCGATTTATGAGGCTCAAAAACGTATTGCTCCCTATATCAATAAGACTCCTCTCCTTCGTTTAAATAATCTAGATGAATATTTAGGTTGTCAAGTATATGCCAAAATGGAATCTTTTCAAAAGACCAATTCTTTTAAGGTCAGAGGTGCTCTTAATGCTTCAATAACCTTGCCAGAGAAAGCATTGAAAAAAGGAATTATAACAGCTTCATCAGGAAATCATGGGAAAGCTATAGCGTATGCGGCTAAACAACTAGGTACTAAGGCTTATGTTGTAGTTCCAGAAACTGCACCGAAAATCAAAGTTGAAGGAATCCAATCATATGGAGCGGAAGTTATTTTTAGTGTTCCTGCAGAAAGATTTAATGTAGCTAAAAAATTAAGTGAAGAAAATAATTTGAGTTTTATTTCACCATTTGATGATAATGAAGTCATCGCAGGACAAGGTACTGCAGGTTTAGAAATACTGGAACAACTGCCAGATGTAGATTATATAATTTCCCCAATTGGTGGAGGTGGATTAATTGGTGGATTATCTACAGCAGTTAAAGAAACTAATCCACAAGTAAAAATCATTGGAGCTGAACCTACATTAGTTGCCCGCTATACTAATAGTTTTGTAGCAGGTCATCCGGTTGCCTTGTCTTCAGAATCAAAGTCAGTAGCTGATGGATTACAAACATTAAAACCTGGCGAACTTAATTATCCTGTTGTAGAAAAATATGTTGATAAAATTGTCACAGTAGATGAAGAAAATATTCTTAAAGCAACTAAGTTATTTTTAACTAAGGGAAAATTATTAGCTGAGATTTCTTCATGTATCACCTTAGGTGCTATCTTACAAGGAGCAGTTAAATTTAATGCAAATGACAAAGTAGTTTTGTTTATTTCAGGTGGTAACATTGGAATGGATCAGTTTGGTAAATTTGAAGGTATGAGTATATAAGAGCAGTAGCAAGTTCTTAAAATAATTGTATACAGTTATTTAGATGAAATAAAAAGATAAAAGGGAGATGGATGAGCTATGAAAAAAATAGGATTTATTGGTTACGGAACTATTGGTAAGCAAATAGTAAAACAAGTGCATCAGGAAGAAAATTACAGCATAGAATTTGTTGTTATAGGTGATGATAAAGAAAAAGATGAACAAGAATTACCTTATGTGAAAGAAATTACTTCAGATTTATTTGAAAAAGTAGATTTGGTAGTAGAAGTTGCTCATGCAGATATTATTGAAAAATATGGAGAGAAAATTTTAAGAAGTGCTGATTTACTTGCATTTTCAACTACAGCATTTTCAAACGAAGAATTATATAAAAGGATTTTAGAAAGTTCTAAAAAATACGGAACAAAAGTTTATATCCCTCATGGTGCAATCTTGGGATTAGATGGATTGTTTGATGGAAGAATGGTTATAGATAGTGTTACTATTACTACTACTAAAAGTCCTAAAAGCCTTGGAAGACAGGATACAGAAAGAACTGTTGTTTATGAAGGTTCCACAAAAGAAATATGTAAATTGTATCCGCGAAATGTTAACGTACATGCTGCAATTGCTATGGCAGGACTTGGGTTTGATAAGACAAAATCAGTTTTGATTTCAGATCCATCAGTATCCACTAATGCTCATGTTATTTTGATTAAAGGACAAGGAATTGAATTTGAATTAAAAATAACAAGTATATCTCTAGGTGGTGTAACTGGCGCATATACTCCTATTTCAGCTTTTGGTAGTTTACAAAGAGCTGCAAGTAATCAGAAAGATTTTATATTCGTATAGATAGTATAGAGAAATTTATCATTTTTTAAATTTCCTAATAGGTAGAAGTAGGATGTTTACCAATCTATAATTGGTTAAGTATTGAGCTGGATGTAAAAATATAATATTAAGACAAAAGGCACTCCGTAAATTCTTAATTTTGGATTTACAGAGTGTCTTTGCTATAATATGAGAAGATTAGAAGGCTCTTTTTATTTTAATAGTCTTCAATTAATTTTTAATTTTTTTAAAGAAACTGTTGACATAAAGTTAACTTTACCACTTATCATATGGTTATAGGTGAAATTAATTATGATTAGCAATTACTCAGTGGAGAAGGGGGTGCTCTATGAGCTATACCATTAGACAAGTAGCAGAGAAAATGGGGGTTGCAGTTTCCACCCTGCGTTACTACGATAAAGAAGGACTTTTGCCGTTTGTGGATAAAAAGCCAGATGGAACCAGAGTTTTCAAAGATGAAGATTTTCAAGGCTTAGGTATTATAGCCTGTATGAAGAATTCTGGAATGCCAATAAGAGATATAAAAAGGTACATGGATTTGTGTATAGAGGGGGATAATACTCTTAAGGATCGGTTGGAGATTTTTCTTGAAAGAAAGGAATATGTTCAAAAGCAGATGGAAGAATTAAAAAAGGTAATGGAAACTATTGAACATAAAATATGGTATTATGAAACAGCAATTGAGGCTGGCACAGAGACAGTCCATAAACAAAACAAAGAGTATGAGTAAGACAACAAAGTTAGAAAAAATGCTTTTAGTGCAAGAAACAAAATAAATTAGTCGAAATGGAAGGTGCTAACTTGAGTAAAGTATATTTTATTAAAAATTCGGAATCAGATTATGCGAGGCTTGGAAAAGATGCCTTGGAGCTATTAAAAAAAGTGGTATCAGAAACTGGACACCAGTTTGAAAAAGAAGTGCCTATAAAGGTTCATTTTGGTGAAAAGGGAAACAAAACCTTTATTCCTGCAAAATGCTATGAGGAAACCATAAGTTATTTGAAAGAAAACGGAGTATCACCGTCTTATATTGAAACTAATGTATTGTATAGAGGATCAAGGACTACTACAAAGCTACACATTGAAACAGCAAAAGCTCATGGGTTCACACAGATTCCAATCGTAATAGCAGATGGAGATATTGGAACAGAATATGATGAAATAGAAATAAATAAAGAGTATATTAAAAAATGTAAAATAGGTAAGGGTTATGGGAAATTCAAACAATTTATTATTATGAGTCATTTCAAGGGTCATGTAGAAGCTGGATTTGGTGGTGCTCTAAAGCAGCTTGCTATGGGTTTTGCTGCTAGAGGTGGAAAATTGGAGCAGCATTCTGGCATATCCCCTGTGGTAACTGCTGAAAAATGTATTTCCTGTGGTATTTGTGTTAAAAAGTGCAACTTTGAGGCCATTCAAACTCCAGACACTGCGGTAATTGATAGTAGTAAATGCATTGGCTGTGCAGGGTGTATTGCTGTTTGTCCTCAAGGTGCAATTGAAAACACCTGGGGAGGCTCTCATTTTTTTGAGAAACTTTCAGAGTATGCCTACGGAGCGTCAAAAGATAAAGACAACATATACATCACCTTTGTACATAATATTACCAAGGAGTGTGACTGTGCAGGTACACATATGAAACCAATTGCAGATAATATCGGTATTCTTGCTGGAAAAGATCCTGTTGCTTTGGATACAGCATGCCTTGACTTAGTTCAGGAAAACAGCAGGAAAAAACTTTTTGAAAAGGGTAGGACATCTCTTAGTCATGCAGAAAAAATTGGATTAGGAACAATGAAGTATGAGCTAATTGAAATTAAGTAGAGTACAATTACTATTTATTAAACAAACTTTTTAAATTAAATATTGTTTTTTTATTCCCTTGGTAGAAAGTAGTAGAGAAATATGCTTTAATATTAAATATAAATGATAAAACAGGAATGAATTTGGAGGGGTATTATGAATGTAAAAGTTTGTGTAGGTTCAAACTGTACGCTGCTTGGAGCGATGGGTATTTTAGACCAAATTGAAGACTTAAAGGACATTATTAATGAAGACTTAGATAACTATAATGTTGAAGAATTGGAAGTTGAAGTAGTCAAGTGTTTAGGGTTTTGCAAAGGAACTAATAAAAAAATATCACCCGTAGTAGTTATAGATGACGAGACAATATTTAATGCTACTAGCCAGATTGTAATGGAGAAAATTATAAACAAAGTAAGAAAGAAGTAAAAGAAAACTACGGAGGAAAAGTTTGTCATGAAAGAAAGCTATGTTAATCTAATTAATATTAGAAGAAAGGTATTTTCTACTATTGCCAAAATGGCATACGATGCTTCTGATCTAAGCGAATTAGAGAAAGCATCTTTTGAAATTTTACCTAATGAGGTAGGTATATATAGAGATAGTATATTTAGAGAAAGAGCAATAGTAGACGAGCGACTAAGACTAACAATGGGTTTAGATGCAAGAAAACCAACTGAATATCACCGTGTTACTGATGGGATTTCCGAAGTAGATGTGGATAAAACTCAATTTATTGAGCCTTTGGTAAATGTTATTACCCATGCATGTGAAGCATGTCCGACTAAAGCCTTTTATGTAACAGACAATTGTCGAAAGTGCTTGGCTCATCCATGTACTAATGTATGTCCAACAAATGCAGTTTCTATAGGAAAGAATAGAGCAATTATTGATCAGGAAAAATGCATTAAATGTGGTAGATGTAAGGAAACCTGCCCATATAGTGCAATTGTAAAATATGAAAGGCCTTGTGCCGCTGCATGTGGTGTTAATGCAATAGATAGTGATTATTTAGGAAGAGCTCAGATAGACAGAGACCGATGCGTATCCTGTGGAAGATGCATTACTCATTGTCCTTATGGAGCCATTGCAGATAAGTCTCAAATATATCAGCTAATCAAATCACTAAAGACCAATACTCATATGTATGCCATAATAGCTCCCTCATTTTTGGGACAGTTTGGACCATTAGCTTCTCCGGTTCAAATATTTGAGGGTATAAAACAGCTTGGCTTTAGAGATGTGGTAGAGGTAAGCTTGGGCGCTGATATTACAACTCTTCACGAAGCAAAAGAATTTCTTGAAAGAGTACCTAATGATATTCCTTATATGGGAACAAGCTGTTGTAATTCTTGGACTTTAATGGTTAAAAAGCTATTTCCAGATCAATACGAATATATATCGGACTCTGCTTCTCCGATGGTTGAGACTGCAAAGCATATTAAGAAAATTGACCCAGATGCAAATATAACATTTATAGGGCCATGTATTTCCAAGAAATTAGAAGCATTAAGAGAAGATGTTAAGGACTATGTACACTTTGTAATAACCTTTGAGGAACTTATGGGTATGTTTGTTGCCAAGGAAATAGAATTATCAGAAATAGAAGTATCTAAAGAAATACAGGATGCTTCAACATTAGGTCGAGGATATGCTATAGCAGGGGGAGTAGCTGAAGCAGTAAAAAAGACTGCTTTGATTATTGACCCGTCAAGGGAAATTAACATAGAAGGTGTATCAACTTTACATGAATGTGTAAAGCTTATGAAGGTAGCAAAGTCTGGAAAAAAGAATGGATATTTGCTTGAAGGTATGGCATGTCCCGGTGGCTGTATTGCTGGACCGGGAACAATAGCATCGATGAATAGAGTTAAAAAGGCAGTAGTAAATTTTAAAAATGAGTCTGAATATAAAACTCCATTTGATAATGATATTATTGATAAAAAGTTAAGAAATAAATAAAAAATTATAGTTTAAGAACTTGCCTATAAATAAAATATAAGGTTCATAT